>QIEB01000263.1 GCA_003229495.1 Flammeovirgaceae bacterium | reverse complement strand
TAACCGGTAAACTACCAGACCTAAAGAAATTCATCATTATTGTGGCTCCTCACACCAGCAATTGGGATTTTCCCTTAGGCCTGCTTGCCAGGGGGATAATGGACAGGAGAATACGGTTTCTGGGCAAAAAAGAACTGTTCATGCCACCTTTTGGGTGGATTTTCCGTGCGCTTGGTGGTTTTCCTGTCGACCGTCAGCAAAGTCAATCCATGGTGGACCAGGTAGCTGAGGTATTTCTTTTTTGTTGGCATTAGCCCCTGAAGGCACCCGGTCACGGGTTACAGATTGGCGTACTGGCTTCTATCATATGGCAGTAAAGGCTGGTGTACCGATTGTGATGATCGGAATGGATTTTGCATGTCGGGAAATAAAAATTATGGAACCATTCAACCCGGGAGGTAACATTGACGATGACATGCCTTATATCCAGCAGCAATTCCGCGATTTTACAGGAAAGAAACCCCTTAGCTGATTTAGGCTTGGTCGCTTGGTGATTCACCTATTTTATGGGTAAAAGACATAATTTTAATAGCTTTACAAGAACGAAATAGTTAGAAGCTGAATGAATTTACTTACATGGACCACTTGTATGCTGATTGTTTTACTTCCATTCCGGTCGATTTCCCAAAATTTGGTTACCAGCACAGAACAATCACCTGCCGGGAGACAAACTCAAGCCAGGCAATGGCAATTTGGTGTATTAGGTGGATATCAATTCAGTACCATTGAAGGTGATTTGACGGACAACTATTCCTACATTGGGAATTTTAGTGCCGGAGCATATGGTACAGCGCAAATATTCCCGCCATTGGGTTTAATGATTGAGTTCTACTACGCTGGGCTTGGGACTGGGTTTGCCACTATTGGTGACTCTAAGCTCCATTTTAACTATTTGGTTCTGCCGGTGTTGTTCACTTATGAATTTAGGCCAAAATTCACTACAGGGTTAGGCCCTTATTTCGGTTTTTTGTTAAATGCCCGGGACCAGGGAGATGATTTTGAAGAAAATATAACGGATCTGATTGCGGGATTGGATGTGGGGATAAAAATTGCTGTGTATTTCCAAGTAAGTGAGATTATAAATTTGGGAGTATCGTTTAATCGAGGCTTTATAAATACTCAAAGTGGAGAACGAGTTAGTACTTTTAAACAATACAATCAAAGTATAATGTTTACAACTTCAATCAATTTGACCAAAATACTCACCAACTCACCAACTCATTCACTCATTCACTAACTCATTCACTAACTCACTCACTAACTCACTAACTCACTAACTCACTAACAAGGCATGGATCCAAATGCTACAGGCTGGTTACGCCACTATTGTGAACTGGTTAAATTGCCTGGAACCGGGGTGGAACAGTTTCAACAGTCACATTCAGAGCAGGTCCTGTACCGTTTACTTCAACCAACAGGTATCATGTATGGCCATCCGGTACGGAATTTAGGCACCACCGGTCTAAAGACTGGTCACCTGGACCCTGTGGGTCAAATGAAATTGATTTTCACCGAATCGCTGCTCTGTCATGGTAGTTTGCGTCTGAAAGGAAGTCAACCTTCCATAGCCAGCCCAGATATCACAGAACAATTAATATTCGAGATATCGGACTATTTTTTAAATATTTATCCTGATATATATGAAGGCAATATTACCAGTTACCTTAAAAACCCTTACTATCTGGCGGAGAAGGTTATTGGTAAGCGAATTAATATAAATACTTCGTTGACTAAGAACTATTTGGCGAATCTTTTTCATAACAGCATGCTCTTTCTTGATGTATTTTTTTTCGGGGAGTGGGTGAGTGGCTTAGGTTCCTCATCATCCAAACATATTAGGGGAGAAAAGGAGCATTTGCGGTTTACTATCCTGGGTATAATGGCCCTGGCGGCTCAGGCGGATAATAAACTACAAAAGGAGGAGCGAGCACTTTTTGAATTTTTTCTACAATCAGCCGATCTTCCCCCAAGCATGGAAAAAGAAGCCAGGGCTTTATTCAGCAATATGAAAGACCTCTCTGCGGTAGATATTCCAGCAGTGGATAGCTGGTTGCTAAGAAAGTACCTTTTAGAAATGGCTATTTTGGTCACTTGGGCCGACAAAAAATTGCTAGTCCAAGAGCATATATTTATTGAGAAGCTGGGTGCACAACTGGAATTTCCCCCGGAGGAAATAGCTGAAAGCATGCTGGCTGTAGAAAGCTTTGTACTGGACAACTGGTCGGCAATGCACTACCTTTTAGGAAAACATAACTTGGAAATGGTAGGCAGTAGATTTATGGTGAGATTGAAAGGATTCATCAATAAGAATAAGGATTATGTTGTTCAGGAAATTAAAGAAAGCAAAGAACTATTTTATCTCTTAGGAAAGAGTAGAACTACGAAATTAACTAAACTGGAGAAAAGGATGGTAAATGAACAACTTATAGATATTCTAAAAACCATTCCTGCTTTCGTGATAATTGCCTTGCCCTTTACCTTTATCACTCTACCGATGTTGTTGAGTATACTCCCTAAAACAGCATTCCCCAGTGCGTTTCGGGAATAAGCACTAAAATCAAGGAGAGAGGTTTTTTAATTGGTAGGCATTATCTATATTGAGCGGTCAAAAAATAATCAATTAAACTACATGCAAATAGGCATTATCTCCGAACCATCAGACAAACGTGTGGCTTTGGTACCCGATGTGATCAAGCAGTTAATTGAAACAAGTAATAGTGTACTGGTAGAATCAGGTGCAGGTTTGCGGTCGTACATTTCAGATCAACAGTTTGAAAAGGGTGGAGCAAAAGTAACTACCCGGGAGGAAGTATTGGAAAGTGCAGATATGCTGTTATCCATCAACAAACTATCAGGGGATTTATATGATGGCTTGAAAAGCGATACCGTGGTAATCTCCTCATTTCAACCATTTAATGATGATAGTGTGTCTAAAATGTTGTCATCCAGTAATGTAACTGCTTTCAGTATGGACATGATTCCCAGGATTACCCTGGCCCAATCAATGGATGTTCTATCTTCTATGGCCTCAATTGCAGGCTATCGTGCTGTGCTAGAGGCTGCTAACAATTTGCCTCGCTACTTTCCCATGCTCACCACTGCTGCAGGTACCATACCCCCAGCGAAGGTTTTAGTGTTAGGGGCAGGTGTAGCAGGACTACAGGCCATAGCTACCGCAAAACGCCTGGGAGGGGTTGTGGAGGCATTTGATACTCGCCTGGCAGCAAAGGAGGAGGTGGAGAGTCTCGGGGCTAAGTTCGTGATGGTGGAAGGAGCCACCGATGATAAAGATGCCGGAGGATATGCAGTAGAGCAAACTGAAGAGTATAGACAGCAGCAACAGGTGCTCATTCAGGAGAAAGCCACCAAAGCAGATGTTATCATTACTACCGCGCAGCTAAGAGGTAAACCCGCACCTTTATTAATCAAAACAGAGACTGTTAAATCTATGAAACCAGGATCTGTGATAATAGATTTGGCCTCCTCAACCGGAGGAAATTGTGAGCTTACAAAGGACAATGAGACCATAGTCGCCCATGAGGTTACCATTATTGGCAATTCAGACCTGGCCCAACAAGTGCCTATGCATGCCAGTCAGTTATATGCCAAGAACATATTCAACTTTCTTAAGGTATTGATCTCAGAAGATGGTACCCTTAATTTGGATATGGAAAACGAGATATTAGGATCAAGTTGTATTGCCCATCAGGGGCATGCTCATTATGCCAACTAAAAACTAAAAACTAAAAACTAATAATGGACCTTTTCTATCAATTAATCGGTGATAACCTGACCATGATATATATTCTGGTCTTCATTATTTTTCTAGGTACCGAGGTGATTTCGAACGTCCCGACAGTATTGCACACCCCATTGATGTCCGGGGCAAATGCCATTAGCGGGGTGGTAATCATAGGTGCCGTGTTGCTGATCCGACAGGCAAGTTCTGACGACTATACCATACTTACTTTGGGCTTTTTTGGTATTATGCTGGCAATGATCAATGTGGCGGGCGGATTTGCAGTGACCAATCGCATGCTCGAAATGTTTAAAAAGAAAAAGAAATAAAATTTTAAAATAACAACGCTTTGGAAGGTACTATTACCAATTTTATTTACCTGATCTGTATATCACTTTTCATTATTGGACTTAAAAAACTGAGTAGCCCTGATAGCGCCAGGACCGGTAATCTGTTAGCTGCTGCGGGGATGATCGGGGCCCTCATAGTTACTTTGATAACTCCTTTGCCTGATGGCGATAACAATTACCCTTGGATTGCCGGGGGAATATTAGTTGGAACCATCATCGGGTTGGTGGCTGCCAAGAAGATAAAAATGACCGCCATGCCAGAAATGGTCAGCATATTCAACGGACTGGGAGGTGCCTGTGCCATGTTGTTGTCTATTGTTGAATTTTATAATCATCCATCTGGGGAGCCTTTGTTAAGCGGACAAATTATTACCACGTTCTTTGCTCTTTTCGTAGGAAGCATATCATTTACCGGGAGCCTGGTGGCATACGGGAAGCTGGATGGCTTTTTAAGGGACAGCCTGGTTCCACCTGCGCCCAAGGTGGTCAATATGTTGCTTCTATTGATTATCCTGACCGTCAGTGTCTATACCATGCTACAGCCGGAGTTGAATTTTACTTATATAATGGTTGTTTTGATTCTTAGTCTGATTTATGGTGTCACTTTTGTTACCCCAATCGGAGGTGGTGACATGCCGGTGGTGATCTCATTGTTAAACTCATTCACAGGGCTAGGGGCGGCCCTGGCTGGTCTTATTTATGGAAACCAGGTAATGTTGGTTGGTGGTGTACTGGTGGGAGCTGCAGGTACCATACTAACCATGCTGATGTGTAAGGCCATGAATCGCTCGTTATTGAATGTGATAGTCGGCGGTTTTACCGTATCGGGTGGAAGTACTGCTGAATCAGGAGATCAAGTTGCTAAAGTAGCGACTTACGCGGATACCGCAATAATGCTCAAATATGCTCAAAAGGTAATGGTAGTGCCTGGCTATGGAATGGCAGTGGCCCAGGCTCAGCATACAGTACACGATCTGGAAAAAATTCTGGAAGCGGAGGGCGTGAGTTTAAAATATGCTATTCATCCGGTTGCTGGCAGAATGCCGGGGCACATGAACGTACTATTAGCCGAGGCTGATGTACCTTATCCTAAGCTATTAGACCTGGACGAAGCCAACAGGGAGTTTCCCAGCACAGACGTAGTGCTGGTGATAGGTGCCAATGATGTAGTTAACCCTGCGGCCAAGACCGATACTGCCAGTCCCATCTACGGAATGCCAATCCTGGATGTGGAACAGGCTAAAAATGTAATCGTATTGAAGCGAAGTATGAACCCCGGTTACGCCGGTATTCAGAACCAACTGTTCTTCGGAGAACGTACTCGTATGTTGTTTGGCGACGCCAAAAGCTCCATTAGTAAACTGATCGAGGAAATGAATAACGTGTAATGTCGTTCTTGAAATAATCCGAAGTACCATCCTTAATGTAAATATCCGGTAACATTCTATAAGTATTTGATAAACACTTATTTAAATAGTGTTAATTAAATAAGCAATTTTTTGCATTTTTCAAATATTTTCACGTCTTTAATGCAGCCTGGATTTTGTTGTATTTTGTCGATAGATCATTCAAAATACAATAAACTGAGGATGAATATCTTACGAGTAATAAAAAGTCATAAATTGAAAGAAAACCATAAAACCAAAGCTTTAAATTTGGTATTGATCAAACAACTGTAGCAGCGAAGAAAACTAAGAATATTTAAATAAGTAGGTTTATGGCAGGCACGTCTAAAAGGATAACGAATTATCAACAAGATTTAGATAATCTCAGAGTATACAAGATACGAGGGGTGGATAAGACAATTGTAGCAAGGAAAGGGGGGCCCAGTTCAGAAGAGGTAAAGACGGGTGAGAATTACGCAGATTTACGCAAGAATCAACAAGAATTTGCGGCTGCCTCAAATTTAGCCAGAGCCCTTAGGCATTCTTTGCCTAAAAAAATGGCCAAGATTTGTGAACCCTATGTTTCTGGCAAGTTGACCGCCAGATTCAGAAATCTAGCGCAATTAAGTGAAGGTGCTAAAGGTAAACGACCTATTCTATTAAGTGAAAACGGAAAAACCCTGGAGGGGTTCGATTTTAACTCGAATGCTCCTTTCAATGAGACATTCCCCAATAACATTATGGTGATGAGTGGTTCTAATTATGGTCAACTGATCCTACATATCCCCTCATTCACTCCAAAAGAAGACCTGATCGCTCCTGATATTGCCTCGCACTATCAATTGTTTTCTCATTTACTGCTATTATCTGACTATACCTATACTAAAGAATCAAAAGAATACAATCCCTGTGCGCCGGAAGTGCATGCTCGTAACAGCTCCCAAGAAAATCCTATTCATCCAATTATTAACTACCCGGAAGAAAGTACCACACAGCAGCTATCTGTATATAATGGAGAGGCCTTGCCAAGTGATACCAGCAGGTTGTTACTCATACTTGGTGTAAAGTTCTATAGATACAACAATCTTAAATACATAGATCTTCCAGGGAACAGTTCCATGCAGATTATCAAAGTAATCTAATATTATTAAAACTTAATCTCCCACAATCCGGAGTTTGGCTGCTGGTTGCTCGCATTTAAACAGGATTCTTGCCTTCCAAATAATTTATACCTCTAAAAACAACTCTTTAAGTTAATATTAGTACAAGAAAGTAGCTATCCGTACTGATTTTCATGACAAAGAGGCAAACAATCATTGTTGCAATAGGGGTTTTTATCATCATGCTGATAGCAGGAGGATTTTTTGCTGGAATGAAGTCAAAGCCAGCTACAATATCAGTTAAAATACCGCCAAAATTTGTAAAAACCATCCCTGTTACCTATTCCGAGGTGGATACACGTATTACCACCTTCGGAAGAGTTGAGTCATCTCATCCTATTGATCTAATTGCAGAAGTTTCCGGTAGAATTTTAGCTGGCCAAGTCCGGCTGAAAGCCGGTCAGGACTTCAGAAAAGGAACATTATTGTTTAGAATTGAGGACTCAGAGGCCAGATTGGATCTAAAATCCCAAAAGAGTAACTTTTTGAAAGATCTGGCTACCATTTTACCGGACTTAAAAATTGATTTTCCTGATGCTTACCCAAAATGGAACACGTATTTCGAAAATATTGACATTGACAGGAACTTACCAGAGCTTCCCAACTACAAAACAGATAAGGAAAAGACCTTCCTGGCTACAAAAAGCATCTTCAGCAATTACTTTAGCATAAAGCGGGCCGAGACAAGTTTACGCAAGCATTTAGTTTATGCCCCGTTTAACGGTAGTTTTTCAAATGTGTTGTTTGAAGCTGGCGCCTATGTAAATCCGGGAAATAAGATTGGGCGTATCATCAGAAGTGGCAAGTTGGAACTGAAGGTTCCTGTAGAGACTTCTGATATCAAATGGATCCGCAAGGGGAGCAAAGCCGTAGTTTCAACCGAAGACGGCTTTATGACCTGGGAGGGAAAGGTGCGACGAATCAGCGAAGTGGTCAATCAAACTACCCAGGCCATTGATGTAACCATAGAAATCCTGCCCAATGAAAACAGGGTTTATGATGGACTCTACCTGAAGGCGGTTATTCCGGGTGAGACCATACCCAATGTCATGGAAATAGATCGCAGCGCTGTATATAACGGCTCTCAAGTATATACTGTAGAAAGTGATTCTATTCTGGAAGTACAAAACATCACCATATTTAGACTAAATAGTAAAACAGTGATATTTAATGGATTAGATGAAAATAGTGAACTAGTAATTGAACCATTAATCAACGCTTACAACAATATGATTGTGACTAATAAACGCGATACTTTAGAGGGTAAGACTAAATCCACAGCCAAAGCCGCTACCACAAATTAACCATCAATGGAGAATACACTTAAACAGATGGTGGCCCTTTTTGTCAAGTACAAAATACTGGCAAACATTATCATTGCTGTTACGGTTATTTTTGGTCTAATTGCCCTGTTTAATACGAATTTATCCTTCTTCCCAGAAATTCAGCCCCGAAATATTACCATACAGATTACTTACCCCGGAGCATCTCCTCAGGAAATGGAAGAAGGAGTAACCCTGAAAGTAGAGGAGGCCATCCATAATATTGTGGGAATTGATGAAATTATTTCTACTTCTTCAGAAAACGTCGCAAATATCAATGTAGTAACATTAAAGGCGTATGATATTGATGAGGTCTATACTGAAATAAAGAATGCGGTTGATCGCATAAACTCTTTTCCCCAAGGAGCTGAAAGACCTACTATTTTCAAACAAAAGCCCCAAACCACTGCCCAGTGGTTAGGCCTAAGAGGTGATGTGGATAAGTTTACTTTAAAAAGGATGGCTGAAGATATTGAAGACGACCTGCTTGCTTCAAATCTGATTTCACAAATAACCATAGTGGGACTTCCCGAAATTGAAATTACCATAGATGTTTCTGAATTCAATCTTGCAAGGTATGGATTGACTTTTGACGATGTTACCAAAGCAGTTCGCAATACCAATCGAGATATTTCAGCGGGTATCATCAAGACGGAAAATGAAGAGATATTAATCAGATCACGGGCTAAACAAACCGAAGCTGAGCTTATTAGTGACATCGTGATCAGGTCCAATTCTGATGGCAGTAGCCTACTGGTTAGAGATGTAGCCAAGGTGAGGGAGCGATTTGCTGAAGTCCCTAATCGTTCCACCCTAAACGGTGAACCAGCGGTATTTATTCGCGTTGATAAACTAGCTGAAGAAGACCTAATGGCAATTTCTAAATATGTAAATGACTATGCCACGGATTTCAATGCCAAACAGTCTGTAGTTACCCTGGAAGTTGCTTA
The DNA here is from genome assembly GCA_003229495.1 of Flammeovirgaceae bacterium. Lineage (GTDB taxonomy): Bacteria > Bacteroidota > Bacteroidia > Cytophagales > Cyclobacteriaceae > SZUA-3. Next base: position 15,227 of record QIEB01000263.1, on the reverse strand, counting down.
CGATTTTATGGATATGCTGGGTGAACGACTGGAGATGTTAATGTCAAACGGTGGATTTGGGTTGCTGTTGGTGCTATTATCTTTGGGGTTGTTTCTTAGTTTGAGGCTTTCATTCTGGGTAGCCTGGGGCATTCCTTCTTCCTTTCTCGGTATGTTCATCATTGGCAGTTTCGTGGGCATTACCATAAATATGCTTTCACTTTTCGGAATGATACTGGTAGTGGGCATTTTGGTAGATGATGGAATTGTAATTGCCGAAAATATATACAGCCATTTCGAGAGGGGAAAAAACCCCTACAGGGCAGCGGTAGACGGTACCGTTGAAGTAATGCCGGCGGTATTTGTTTCCGTAACCACTACGATTATTGCTTTTATCCCATTACTGTTGTTGGAAGGTGGTTTTGAATTTCTTTTTGATATGGCGGTGGTGGTGATCAGTAGTCTGGCATTTAGCCTCATTGAAGCGTTTTTGGTGCTGCCTGCACATTTGGGAACTCCACATGTTTTGCGCTCAAAGAAAAGAGCCAATCGCGTTCGCAAGTTTATGGATCGTGGGATTATGTACTTGCGGGATAAAATATATGGCAAAGCGTTGCAATTTACCATGCGTTACCGTTTGATTTCTATGGCTTTCCTACTTGGATTGTTCCCATTGATCTTTGGATTGGTAGCAGGAGGTATAATTAAATCTACATTCTTTCCCAATATTCCTTTTTCTGGCTTTAGTGTGGATCTGGTACTTAAGGCTGGAACACCTGAAAAGAAAACCGAGAAGCTTGTACAAAGGTTTGAAAGCCAGATCTGGGAATTGAACGAGGAATTAAAAGAAAAGTATCCTGGAGAAGTGGATTTCGTGGATTACACTTTTGGGGGCCTGGGAAATACCAGCGACGGCTCGGAATCCGGAGGTCATGCGGGATCGGTTCAGGTATTTCACAGGGACCTGGATGGTGATCCCATTGACGGGTTCGAACTAGTGAGTCTGGTAAGGAAAAAGATAGGTGAAGTGCCAGAAGCTGAGAAGTTAACGGTTGGGGGATTTATGCGATTTGGAAAACCAGTGTCTGTGCGTCTATTGGGAAAAGACATTGATGAATTGGTGGCTGCCAAGGAATTCTTAAAATCAGAACTTAAGAATATTCCTGATCTAAAGGACATTAAGGATGATATTGCTATTGGTAAGAGGGAGATAGATATTAGCCTGAATCCACAGGCTTATTTTCTAGGACTGACGCAAAATGAGATTATAAACCAGATTCGACAGGGCTTTTTCGGTGAAGAGGTTCAAAGGTTGCAGAAAGGAAGTGACGAAGTTAAAGTCTGGGTACGATATCCTGGTGAAGGAAGGGTAAATATTGGTCAATTGGAGCGCATGAAAGTAAAAGACTACAAAAATAATACTGAATATCCCATCAGTGAACTGATCAGTTATCATATAGAAAGGGGCGTATCTTCTATCCGGCATTATCAGACCATCAAGTCCATAAATGTTGAGGCAGATCTAATTGACCCCTATGCAGAGGTACCTCCAATCATGGAACAGGTAAATACCCAAATAATACCTGAGTTGCTAAGTCAATTCCCCGGGGTTAAAATTGATCTAGGGGGACAGTCAAAAGAAAGTTCAAGGGCCCAGGGAGAAATTGGGACTTATTTCGGAATTGCGTTTTTGGTGATCTTCATTGTGATTATTTTAGCCTTTAAGTCCTTTTACCAAGCAGTAATAGTGATGATCATGATCCCACTTGCATGGCTGGGAGCAGTGGTAGGACATGGAATTCAAGGGATTCCAATTAGCTTGTTAAGCGCCTGGGGCCTGGTTGCCCTGTCAGGGGTCATTATCAACGATGCCGTGGTTTTTTTGGATCGTTTCAATCGAAATATGAAATCTGGACAGCCGCTGTTTGAAGCCACCTATCAGGCGGGTATAGCTCGCTTCAGACCTATCGTTTTAACATCAATCACTACTGTTCTAGGTTTGTTTCCGCTACTATTGGAAGGGAGCTTTCAGGCACAATTTCTGATTCCCATGGCTGCTTCCATTGCCTATGGGGTATTGTTTGGTACTATGATTATTATGTTATTTTTCCCTGTTATGATTATGATTTTCAACGACATTCGTCGAGCGGCAAAATGGTTATGGACCGGCACCAAGCCTGCTCCCGAAAGCGTTGAAAGGGTAGTGATAGATTTGCAAAAAGAACACATGTTTGACAGGGAGTTTGACATGCCAGAGGACCAGAAAAATGAGGGTGTAATAGTATAAATAAATGAATTTGAGAGTAGTACTACTAGCTTTGATTCTTATTGTTTTCCAGGGCCCGCTGTTGGCTCAGGAACAATTGAGCCTGTCAGATGCCATACAAATTGGGTTGTCCAATAATTTTGGAATTCGAATTGAACAGGTCAATTTGGAAATAGCCCGCAATAACAATAGCTGGGGGCAGGCCGGCCGGTTCCCCTCGATCGACATAAGTTTGAACCAAGGTAACAGTATTACCGATATTGACAACCCGGCGTCGTTCGTTCAGGGTCAGATTAAGGTAAATGACCTAAACCCGGTGGTCGCTGGCCGATGGACAATATTTAACGGTTTCTCAGTAAAGATCAATAAAGAGCGTCTGGATTTACTGGAAGAACAAAGTGATGGTAATGTTGAAATTGTTATCGAAAATGCCGTGCAGGCCATTGTGGTAGCATACTACACGGTTTTACTGGAACAGGAAAGGACAGAAGTGCTGGAAGAAGTACTTACACTTTCACGGGATAGATTTAACTATGTTATGATCAGGAAGGACCTTGGTGCAGCAGTCACCTTTGATATATTGCAGGATAAAAACTCCTATCTAACGGATTCTTCTAATTATGTACTTCAGGAGTTAGTTTATCAAAATTCTATGAGAAGCCTGAATCTACTACTAGCAGAAGACCTGACTAAAAGATTTGTACTTACAGGTAACCTGGATAGTCAAACCTATAATTATTCCTATCAGGATCTTTATACCAAAATGACCGAGAACAACAGTAATTTGCGCAACCAGTTTATAAGCCAGGAACTACTGCGAAATACCTCAGCCCTAAGTAAGGCTGCCCGTAGCCCGGCTCTTGACCTGAATGGCGGATATTCCTACAACAAAACCTGGCAAGATCTGAGTAAGGCAAATTTTGGTAATGAAACGGGGCCTCCCGACGTGATTAAATCCAGAACCACCAACTATTTTGCAAATTTCACTCTGGCATTTACCTTATTTGACGGAGGCAGAATAAAAAGGCAGATCAAAAATGCCCGTATCCAGGAAACCATGGGAGCATTACAAACCGACGAGCTGAAACTCCTTCTGAACAACGATCTGCTAATGGCCTTTGATCGGTACAATGTACGAAAAAAGCTTTTGGAAATTTCCGCAGAAAGCCTGGAAAACGCATCCTTGAATCTTGAACTATCAGAGGAACGATACAAGAACGGAACCATCAACTCCTTTAATTACCGCGATATTCAGGTAAACTATCTACTGGCTGCACTTCGAAACCTTCAGTCAAAATTCGACCTAATTCAAACTGATACTGCTTTGCTGCGGTTGACTGGCGGAATACTGGATAGTTACCAGTAGAATTAGGAATTTTCGATTACCAATTGCCAAAGGAAATCCTCTCGTCCTTCCTCCCCTCGTCTTTCGTCTCTAATTTCTTTTTAAAGAAAATTAAACCCGCGGATTTTAGCTATTTTTATAACTTACGCCTAAAGTATGTCAAGAATCCTTATTGTAGACGACGATCCGGCATTTTGTCTAATGCTGGCCACGTTTTTAGACAAGAGTGGATTTGAGTCAGGTAAGGCTCTTTCCGGGAAAGAATGTTTATCAGCTCTGGAAAAGGCCCGCTATGATTTGGTACTGACAGACTTGAGACTACCGGATATGACGGGGATTGATGTACTACGGGAGATCAAATCACAGTATCCAAAGGTCCCGGTTATCCTGATGACTGGCTATGGGGAGATAAAGACGGCGGTTCAAGCCATTAAATTGGGCGCTTATGAATACATAACTAAACCGGTCAATCCGGATGAGATCTTATTAATAGTTAATTCTGCCCTTGAGGCACAGTTGGACCATGCCATAAGCAACCAATCCATTTCTGGTTTTCAATACCTGACAGGAACTAGTCAGCCCTCAATCAAACTGGAACAATACGTTACATTGGTGGCGCCTACCAACATGTCGGTGCTAATAATGGGAGAGAGTGGAACCGGTAAGGAGTACGTTGCCCGCAAGATCCATCAAGAAAGTAACAGGAGTAAAGGCCCTTTTGTAGCTTTAGATTGTGGAGCCTTAAATAACGAGCTGGCAGCCAGCGAGTTATTCGGGCATGTCAAAGGATCTTTTACCGGAGCAGTAAATGACAAAATTGGGCAATTCGAAATTGCCAATGGTGGTACTTTATTTCTGGACGAGATCGGGAACCTTAGTTATGAGGTACAAATTAAGTTGCTGAGGGCTCTTCAGGAGAGGAGTATTAAAAAAGTGGGTGGGAAAAAAGATCTAGTGGTTGATGTTCGGATCATTGCCGCTTCCAATGAAGATCTTCGGCAGTCTGTTAAGCATCAAGGTTTCAGAGAAGATCTGTACCACAGACTAAATGAATTTGCCCTGGATGTGCCCGCCTTGCGAGAACGGGCGGAAGACATCGACTTATTTGCAGACTATTTCCTTACCAACTCCAATCAGGAGTTAAAAAAGCAGGTGTCAGGTTTCAATCAAACAGTAAAAGCAGTATTTCATGAGTATCCATGGCCCGGCAACATTCGGGAAATGAAAAATGTCATTAAAAGGGCTGTGCTATTATGTACTGGTAACCAGGTTGAAGAAGAGCATATACCCAGGGAGATCATCGATCAACCGATTGTTTCGAGGCCCTCAAATACCCATAACCTGAAAATACAGACCGAATCCCAGGAGCGTGAGATTATTCTATCAACTCTGGAAAAAACCCGGTACAACAAATCAAAAGCAGCTGAATTGTTGAGTATCGATAGAAAAACCCTTTACAATAAAATGAAGCAGTACAATATTGAGGGTTAACTGCACTGGGCGTTTGGTGCATCGGATCTGCGGGATGTTTTCGTCTTCAAACTTACTTTTTGCTACTTCCCGCACTTTGTTAGTCCTATATTGGACCTGCGCTCTTCAATCTCCTGCTCAAGACTCTCCAAAATAGGGTGGGAGAGTTGCTGGATTTCTTCCACCATGGCCCTCAAAGGGATGTCGGTTTCATTGGTCCTGATTTTGGTTTCAAGCTGACGTAGTTTATTTACCGGCTCCATGGCATGTACGTGGCCAAATGAACTGATCATTTTATGGGCTAGTTCTGCTATGGCCTCTAAATCCTGGTTGTCTGTGAATTCCATCAGTGATTTGACGTTTTGCTTTAGATTGGTATAAAAGGCTTCCAATATTGGTAGCAGTGCTTTATCATCCCCTCCTGAAAACTTCTTGAATTCATCAAGGTTGAATTGAACGGTTACAGGAATTTTTCCAAATTTAGCCACCGGAATCATTTTCCGGATTTTCTGATATAGTTCTACCTCCTTAAAGGGTTTCAGAATAAAATCATTAATGCCAGCTTCCAAATATTTTTCCAGGTCCGTTTTCATGACATTGGCCGTCAGGGCAATGATTGGAATCTCCTGCTTTTCAGGGTTATCCAAAGAACGAATAAACCTGCTAAGTTCTACTCCGCCAACTTCCGGCATATTGATATCTGTTAGTATCAAGTCGAAGGTATGCCTGGTTATTTGCTTTTTGGCCTCTTTCCCGTTAGCACAATAACTGACCTGCGCTCCCCATTTCTCCAGAATTGCTTTTAACAATTGTATGTTGAATTGATCGTCGTCTGCCACTAACAATCTGAGGCCATGGAGAGAATTGGGAGCAATTGGAATATTGTTGCTGTTGCTCATGCTACCGCTCTGGCTTATCGGGTAATCCAGTTGAACAATAAACTCTGACCCCTGTCTACCATTGCTTTGTACAGAAATACTTCCCGCTTGCACTTCTACCAGTTTTTTACAAATGGCCAGTCCCAAGCCGGTTCCCTCATACCTACGGGTTGCTGAAGGGTCCACTTGTTTGAAATCACCAAAGACATCGCCTTGTTTCTCTTCAGGTATGCCAATACCACTGTCTCTTACTGACAGCACCACCTTTACCAGACCATTGCTATTGGTATAGTTACACTGAACCTTAACATATCCATTATCAGTAAACTTAATTCCATTACTAACCAGATTAAAAAGCACCTGTTTCAGCCTGAAGGGGTCTCCAATAAGGTAAACAGGCACTAGAGGATTCATTTCCAAGGACAAATTCAATTCTTTTTCGGAGGCCTTTAACTGAAGGGCCTCTATAACCTCTTCCAGTGTATTTCCAAGTTCAAAAGTTATGTTGTCAATGTTTAATTCCCCGGCCTCTATTTTAGAATAGTCTAGAATATCATTTACTGTGTGCAACAAATGCTGACTGGAAGTTTGAACTGCATCCAGATATTGTTGTTGTGTAGGTTCTAAGGAAGTTCCGGATAATTGTTCGGTAAATCCGATGATGGCATTCAGCGGGGTCCTGATTTCGTGGCTCATGTTCGCGAGAAACTGCTGCTTGGATTCGGCCAGCTGTTCTGCTTCATTCTTTGCACCAATAAGCTGTTTGTTGTAGTAATCTCCGATTCGAACATCCTTAAAAATCAAATAGGTAAACAGAATTCCAAGCACCAGGCAGATGAAAATAATTATTGAAATGGTCAATGTGGAACGACTGGCAATTACTTTAGCGTTGTTTGCCCTTTGTATATTTTGGGCTAGCTCCTGCTTCTCAAGTCCACTAATAAGCCCGCGAATTTGATCGATGATCACCATGCTGCTTTCAATTAATTTCAGTTCCTTACCGGCCAGGACTTCTTGATACTGACTCTCCTCTTTGCCAATGTCTACCAAAATTTGTTGAATACTTCCCAGCACGGTGTCCGGCTGTACGAAACTGGTATCGGTAGTTATGGTAGTTTCAGTTTGTATCTGGGGTTCTTTCTCTAATCTTACTATTTCCCTGGCAATCTCTTGTGCTCTTTTTTTCTGTTGGCGTTTGTCCGAAGGACTCCTCCGAGAGGAATTTTTGCGTTTCTGATGGCTAGAACTTGGTAAAGGTTCAACCGTGGTGGTGGTAATGGTGGTGGTAGTGGTGGTTCGAAGAGTGGGTATGGAGTCAGTAGTACTATTGATCTCTTCCAGTGCCATTGATGAAAAACTTAATTGATTCAAAGTATTTTTCAATTCAATATAACTGGCAATTCCACCCATTTGGTCATCTAGCAGGTGTGAGACACTATCTACTTTTAGGTTAAATTCAGCACTAACCGGTTCAATGGTTTGAATTGTTTCAAGTTCTTGGTTTATGGAGATCACCAGGCTCTGGTAGCTTTCCAAAAGGCCAGGATCGCGGGTAAGTGAATATGCTCTCATTTTGGCCTCCGCTTTGGTGATATTGGCCAGAATATCACCCAGCTCTTTAAGTTTGGTTTGCTGATTTGAAGGATTTTCCAAGGACCTTAACAGTTCATGATAACTGTTATAACTGATGATTCCTGTCAATAATACTGCTAAGGCAGCCAATAGAAACCAACCAATTACTTTTATCTTTATGGTGTTTTGCTTCTTGTGCATTTTAGCTCTCTAAATGTATATAAAACGCAGTGAATAGCGCTTTCATTGCTGCTCGTCTATTGTTATAAACGAAAATAGAGCCAGTTATATTTAACCAGCTCTATTTTACACTTAACAAGCAAACCAAACCCCTATCTTAATTGGTCACTACCACCAGGTATTTTGATGAGTTCCAGAATCTGTCGGGATCTATGATCACCAGTCGATCTACATTTTCTCCATCATCACCCTCTAGCATATATGAGTCAGTGGGGTGGCTAGTTACCAATTCCGCCTTGTCACCGCTAATGGGAATAGTTGTGGTGGCGGTAATGTCTATTTTATTGAACTTATCTGAGTCAAAATCATCTTTTAACATTTCAGTTTTACCTAGTCCAAGGAACCCGCCATTTTTGGCAAGGATGTTTTCAGCAAGCAGCTCTTTGGTGGTTCCAGTGGTGTAATAAGCAGTTTGAAGTTGGTTAGTCTGCTCCAGAATGACCTGCTGCTGGTTGCTGCGGGCTAAGGTCAAGGTATCGACTTGACTGCTCAACTCCTGGACGTTAAAATCCATGGTCCGTAACGCTTCCTTCAGTTCAGCGATCTGAATGTCTCTTTCTTCAATTTGTGCCACCAGTTCTTTTTTAGCTGATTCTAAAACTTTACGAAGTTTGGAATTCTTCCGGGACACCTGATTGATCTTTGAATTCAATTCTTCTATGGTTTGCTTGTTCTCGACCATAAGTTCATTGATCACTTTTATATCTTCAGCCACCCTTTGGTGGAGGTCCTCCGATAAATTGGCATCGCCATTATTTAAAGTAATGTTTAACTCCCGTTCCCTGATCTCTGCCAGATTTTGTTCAATATCAGTGAAAGACGTTAAAAACTCAGCCAGGGACTGGTCTTTTTGCAGGGAAGATTCAAGCAACTCTTTGTTTTCCTGTTGCAGCGCAACCATTTGATTTTCAAGATCCAATTGTGAACAGGAAACAATCCCGGCAACCAATGGAAGTATTAAAGCAATTCGTTTCATAATTTTCATATTTATAAATGTTTTAAGTAGACATCTGGAACTAATGGAAATTTAATGCCAAATAAATGGAATATTATTTTAATACAATAAAAGAAGAACTATGAACCCTTAATTATTAGAATAATTCAAAATAGGCAATTTGCTGCATAGTGGTTTATTGTGTAAAAATTCCACAGTTTGGGTAATCGGTACCCATTCTTTCATCCTTTCTACCTCTATTTATTAAAATAGCATAGCGTCTTTTGGTACATTTATTGACTCAGATATATATGAAAAAGCTGATAATTCGCACCGGCCTAATACTGAATATATTTGTGGTTTTTAGCTGCACCTCCGGACCTATAATCACTGTTGACTATCTCAATGATAAGTATGCGAACGAGCTATCCAAGTTCACATCCATTCAGGGATCCTATATTCACTATCGTGACCAGGGTAGTGGCATGCCTTTAATCCTGCTGCACGGAATTGGCAGTTCCCTGCACACCTGGGATGGGTGGGCTGAAATTCTAAAAAGTGATTATAGAGTGATTAGATTAGATCTTCCAGGATTTGGATTAACAGGTGCAGATTCCACCAATGATTATTCTATGAAGCGGTATATATCCATGCTACACTCTTTTTTAGAATCTCTTGACATCAGTGATTTTTATCTGGCAGGTAATTCTATGGGTGGGTGGATTGCCTGGGAATATACGCTTGATCATCCTAAACATGTAAAAAAGTTGATTCTGATTGATGCAGCAGGATTCATTACCCCTGACAATCCTCCAAAGCCCATGCGATTGTCTCAGAAATTTAAAAAAGTTACTACCAAAGGAGCCCCAAAGTTCATGATTCGAAAGTCCCTCAAACAAGCATATGGAGATAAAAGAAAAGTCACCAAGGAATTGGTTGACAGGTATTTTGAATTAAACAGCAGACCGGGCAACGGGTTGGCATTTTACACTATTGTAACCGCCAAACATCAGCCCAGGACCTCCGGCCTAACACAGATCAAAGTGCCAACATTGATTATGTGGGGTAGTGAAGATAAAAAGTGGATTGATGTGAGTCATGCTTATTTGTTTGAAGAGCTTTTGACCAATGATCAGTTAATTATTTATGATGGAGTGGGTCATTTACCCATGGAAGAAGCACCCCAACAAACTGCTGAGGATGCCAGGCAGTTCCTAAGTAATCAGTAGTTATTAAAACCCATGACTGTATAACAATTGATAGTAGAAATCGCATTGCTCCCACAGTTCATGCAAATGCCCCGGTACTTTTTCATCTTTCGGCTGGTACTTCTGAAAACCAGTAGATTTATGCACGCTATGATACCAGTGTTTGGCCCAAATGCCATCTTCCGGCCGGGGTGCCGCTTGCCAACTGGTCATTTCCTCTAAATAGGGTATGTCCAATGCCAGGCAAACTTTCGTCAATATGACTTTGGGGTCCAGTAGCAGCTTCTTAGAGTCAATAATGATGGGGTTTTGCCCTTTATCTTTTAAATGATTGTATAGCTCCCACTGCCTTTTCAATCCGGTATCTCTCAATACTGGATGGGGAATCTGTTTGATCATGGATAGAATCATTTCTTTTGGGTCCCTGATAAGCAATAGATTGTGCAATCCTTTCAGGTAGGACATGTCCAGGTTTACCAGGTGGTGGGCCATATTCTTGATAAAGAGTATCGGCTTTTTATAATCAAGCTGGCAAAGGTTTAAGAGCACCTTCTCACCATTTAATTCCATGTTATTTATAACATCATCTCTACCGGGATGCTGCGCTCCTGAAACTTTTAGATAATGCCCATAAAGAGGTTCGTCCAGTACTGTGGTATCCGGCCTTTGGGCAAAGGAATACATGAGAGCGGTAGATACGTTGCGCGGGCCAGACCAAAGTGAAATCCTTTTTTCTGTCATTTTAGTGGTTTGACTGGATCATTGGTTGATAAATATAGCACTCAATTTATCACCCTGAAACTAGTATTTAATATGACAGAAAAAGTTTTAAGTGTTGAATTTTGAGTGTTTAGTACGGACAGTTCGAAGGATTAAAAACTAAAGACTAAAAACTCAAAACTGAATCTAAGGTCACCCATTCACCATTTCGCTCAGAACTAACCTTGGCAGCTTCCATAAAAGCGTATATTTCCAGGGTTTCAGAGGGCTCCACCGGAACCTCGTTGGTTCTAAAATAGTGCAATATTGAATCGACTAACGGTTCATACCCTTCCCATCTGCCAAGATAAGCTATTTCATCGGAGCCGAATGCCTGCCCTCCATGTCCGCCATGCCCGCCTGAGCCATCTACTATGCCGCGAAAGGTACCAATTCTGCCATTGTCCCATTCTCCTACCACTGTATCGCAAGTGTCAGTTTTTATCCTTCGTACCTTGATGCATCCAGTCCGCATTACAGTAAACAGGTGTTCCACTCCATGCATCCCATACCAATACAAATCGGAGTGACTTGGAATATACTTTACGGGGCTAAATGTATCCGCACCCAATACTTTTCCGATGGACCCGTTTCTTACTTTTTGTGCTTGTGTCATGAATCTTGTACCAGAGGTAGAAAACGTCACCACATTATGTTTTTTGGCTGCTTCATAGATCAATACCGCATCCTTCAAAGAGGCTGCCACGGGTTTATCGATAAAGACTGGCTTGCCTGATTGAAACACCTCTTCCGCTTGTTCAAGATGGAGCCGGCCGTCATTGGTCTCCAGCAATATACAATCCACCAGCCCCAGTAGCTGTTTTATCGAATCAACTATTTGTATCCCACTTTCCTTCATCTGTAGTGTGAATTTGTCCACCCGGTCATAGCTTGCCGGAATATCTTTACTTACAGTAGTGTAAGCGGCAATCACTTCAAAACCATTTTCTTGACCATTGATATATTTGGTAAATGCTACGCTGTGAGAGGTATCCATTCCAATGATCCCGATGCGAACATTTTCTGGGTAATTCAAACTAGAACCCAAGATGGTGGTATTGGATAATGCTATCCCCAGGCCGCTGGTAGTAGCATATTTCATAAATTTTCTGCGCTTAAGAGGTGACATATATTTTGTTTTTAAGTTTTGATTAGTAACTAGTAATGCCTGCAATTACCCTTCCGGGTCATCTGATGTTTTCCTAATGTACGAAAATAGATCACGTAGTTGCTGATCTGTTAAATTATCCACTAGACGCTCAGGCATAAGTGATGTTTGTTGTGCCTCCATGGTCTTGATCTGATCATTAATTATGGTATACTTCTCTCCGCTAAATGATTTTAGGGTTATCGTTTCACCACCGCGGTTAACAATCGTTCCCATCAAGGTGCCTCCGTCTTTTTTAACAATTCTATAGTTAACGTACCCTTCCCTAATATCGGCATTAGGGTCTACTATATTCAGCACTAAATAATTGATATTGTTCCTGTCATAGCCCGTGAGATCGGGACCCAATGTGCCTCCTTCATTAAAAAGCCGGTGGCAGGAGCCACAAAGACTGCTATACAAAATTTTTCCTGAGAATTCATCACCTGTTCCCCTATTTAGAGCAGTAATAATTCTTTCCATGCTTTGTTCTTTTTTGCCTGTAGACACAGGTTTAACATCAGGCCATAATTTCTCAAGTGAGCTATTTATAGTTGCATTGTTGAGCTGTTGAAACTGATAAACTATTTGGATCGGAACATCGTCAATACTTACCTGCTTCCGAATTTGGATCAGGTCCAGGAAATGAAGCGCCCAGGATGCCCGGCTGGCAAATAACTGCATAGCCGCCATCCTTAAATCCGGGTCAGCCCTCAGTTTGTCCGGGTATGCTTTGGCCATACGCACTCCGATTATTTCATCGTCAAAGTTTGACAAAGCCTTAAGCCCTGCTTGCCGGACGGACACGCTGGTTTGATGACTTTCTACCACCTCAATCAAGACCGGAATAGATTTTTGTATCCGGAGTTCTCCCATAATCCGGATATATGCCAATCGATCATTTATGTTTTCCTGTTGGTTAGCAATTATCAATATGGACTCTTCTATGGCCACAGCATCGCCCTGACGAATTGAGAAAGTCAAGGGACCATTCCCATACTTCTTTAAGTAAGGTTTTATTACCTCAACCAAATCAGTTGGAAGTTCTCCTATGTCTGTTCCCCGTAATCCTTCTTGCAAACCATCAATAAGCAACTCGGCATATTCATCTGATGGGACCAGTTCAAATAGACGAATACATGCTATGAAACTATTTAATTCCCCGCCCATCACCAGGCGTTGCATGAGGCGTTGCAAAATGATTCGTCTAACTACGGGCTTATCCCACATTCCGGAATCCTCAAACAAGTCCACTATAAGTTCGCCTTCATTTTCAATTTTAGACTCAATGGCCCACCAAATAAGTAATGGAATATCAGGATCCGAAAGGTCATTTATATTTGACAATAATCCTCTGATAATATTCACGGCGTCAATTCCGGGTAGGCGCTTTGCGGTGGAAGCAAGCTGGCTTCGTACTTCGGGGTGGGATTCAGTTAGGGCCATTTTGGAAAGGGCATCTGAAATATTTGCAGACACTCTCCCTTGGTCACCCAATAACCTGACACCCCACATCCGTACGAAGGGGTCGATATGGTTCACACATATTTTCGCAATATCATCAGTAAATCCACCACTGAGATTAATTGCCCATAAGTTCTCAAGGGCTAGTTGGCCGGTTTCGCCCAATAAGATACCTCGAAGTCTGGGGATAACCGATTCATCCTTTCTGTCTCCAAATTGTCTTAAGGCTTGCTGGCGAAACCATTTATTGGAGTGACTGAGTAATTCGATCAGCTGCTCATTTGAATACGAACTCAAATCAAACGAAGCCACCGGGGTAGTATTTTTATTTCGCAACCGATAAATCCGCCCGGTAGTTTTATTCCAGGTGTCGCGGGGGTCTGCATGAGAAAGACGACTATCGTACCAGTCAGCCAGATACACCGCTCCATCAGGCCCTGCCTTTATATCCACCGGACGGAACCAATGATCGTCAGTTTCTACAATGCGTTGCAGGTCCCTATTGCTAAATGTGGAACCATCGGATACAAACTCACTTAGTTGAAGGTAGTTTAGCAGCGGATTTATGGAGATCATTTTGTCCCGGTAAGCAGCGGGAAGTGTGTTGCCTTCATATTTGATCCAGGCATGGGTAAAACGCTTTTCATCACCCTTCAACACCATATTATTCAAATAACCGAATGCATAGGGGTTGGTCAATGCCCCGTGCTTCCCCCAATTTTTTACATAATATGCGCCTTGTTTATAGTACTGACCTCTGGTTTTTGCTCCGTTGTCACCGGAATATATTCTTCCTTTAGCATCAATCTCCACGTGAAAAGTATTTCCACCACCTTCTGCAAAAAGCTCAAAAATATTTGTTTCAGGATGGTACCTCCAGATACCCTGACCGTCGAAACGGATGTTTTTTGTAACAGATGAACTTATGTTGGGGTAGCTCCGTACAACCACCCATCAGGGCCCCACCTAAGGCTGTTGGCAACTGCGTGGGTATCCTCCAATCCAAATCCCTCCAGGTGAACGATTGGCGGTCCATCTGGTAGCCCATCTCCCTTTTTATCAGGATAGGCCAAAAGATACGGTGGGTTTAATACCCAAATTTTTCCTCTTCCAAAGGCCACACTAGTAGCTATATTCAATCCGGTGATGGCATCCGTGCCCTTATCCAAAGTACCGTCTCCATTGGTGTCTTCAAAAAAGGTGATCTTATCAGCTCCCAAGGTACCTACAGGAGGGGGGGCAGGTACCTTGTCGAATTTTACTCTTAAATGATTGTCGATACCGGTAATTTTCAACCCCTTTGGGTATGGATATTGGTTATACTGGACCACCCACAGCCTGCCTCTTTGGTCAAATGTAATTTCAAGCGGTTGATGAACCTGGGGTTCTGAAAGTACTAACTCCATCAACAAATCATCCGGATAGCGAAACCCCTCCAGCGCAGTTTCAGCAGCTGTAGGCATTGAATTATCAGAAAGCGCTCCCCGGCCCTCAAACGATCTCATATAGCTGGCAACTTCCTGGTTGCCGGCCAGATTTTGAAGGTCGTTTAATCCGCTTTCACTACCGCTGCATGCGGCAACTAATAATATTATGAGCAAGTGGGAATAGAATTGAATGATATTCATTAAAAAACAGTGGTGGGCAATAAATGTCTTAAAAGATAAAGTTAAGTTAATTAATGGATTCTGGTAAATCATTGAAGTCCTTGAGTCCTACAATGAATTTCACGATTTCCTTGGCCTCCGTTTCTTTTAACGATGGATTAGCAGGCATGGCAATATTTCCCTGCCAATTTCCAGTCCCCCCACTTATAATTCTGTTGGGAAGATAGTTCCTGGCCGAATCTTCCCCTTCGTAACGTTTCGCAATATCCACAAAGCTTGGTCCGATTAACTTGGTGTTTAGTTGATGGCAACTCAAGCAGTTATGGCTTATCATGAGCTGCAATACCGCCGAGTCTGC
>QIEB01000270.1 GCA_003229495.1 Flammeovirgaceae bacterium | reverse complement strand
GTCTGCAACTCTGATTGCTTGTCGTTGCGGACCACGGGAGTTAAGGACTCTTGAGTTTCCATAAAGGACTTGTACTTCTCTTCAAACTCCTTCATTTTAGATTGGAGTTGGGCGCCCAATTGTTCCTCATGGGTTTTTAATTCCGACTCAATTTGCTGCGCTTCAGGAAGTTTGGCAAGAATAAAATCAACGTTGGTATACCCAATTTTTTGCGCAACAGATTGAGCATTTACTGAAAAAAGTGTCAGACAGAAAATGCCCAAGGCTAAGAATAGTTTAATAGATTTCATTGTTCTATATTTTAATGGTTTCAATCTCCTCAATTGTTACTTGTTTCTACACCTAACTTCGCCAGTACCAAATCTGAAATATCATTGTCCTGGGTAGCAAATAAAAGCACACCCTTCGCAAACACATGGCTAAATCCCTCCTCCTCAGCTACGGTTTTAATGCCCCCTTCAATTTTCTCATATACGGGCGCCAGAAGTTGTATCTGTTTGTTTTGTAACGATTTTTCCGCTTCAGAAGCAAACGATTGAATAGACTCCTGCATGGTCTGTAATTCAGACTGTACATCATTTCTAACCACATCTGTCATGGTTGATTGTCCATCAATGAATGATTGGTATTTTCTTTCAAACTCGTCTTGCTTTGATTTTAGCTGGGCCCCAAGTTGATCTCTGTGAGTTTTCAGCTCAGATTCAATTCGTTTCGATTCTGGCAACTTGCTTAAGATATAATCCGTATTGGTATATCCTATTTTTAAAGTTTGAGCCTGAACGGCAAGTGACCCCACTACCAAAAAGGTAAATGAGAGTAATATGGTACTAGCTTTCATATTTTTATATTTAATAAATTTTTATTCTATTACATCAGTTTTGTCTCCTAGACCCAATTCCTCAAGCACAAAGTCAGTGTAGTCATGGACGGGATTGGAGTATATAATTGCATAATCGCCCGATTTGTCGAAAACCAGTTCCAACCTCTTGGCTTTGGCAATTTTTTCAACGGCATCGAACAATTTATCCTGTACAGGTTTTAATAATTCCTTTTTTTTCAAAAAAAACAAACCTTCGTACCCAAACATCTTTCTGTGAAATACCTGGCTGGTTTCCTCCTTTTCCTTTATGGCAGCCATGCGCTCTTCTTTCATCTCATCAGTTAGTAAAACCTCTTCTGCCTGGTAAGCATCATACAAACTTTGCACTTCTAATCTCATACTGGCAATCTCTTCCTGCCATTGTTGTGACACTTTGTCCAGTTCTTGCTGAACATTCTCATATTCAGGCATCATCTGCAAAATGTAGGCAGCATCTATATAACCCCATTTTTGGGCATATATCCCTTGGGACATCAACAGCACAACAACTATTATACCAAGTTTTTTCATTCTTCTATCGAATAGGTTGTCCGATTGAGAAATGGAACTGAGCGCCACTAATGTTAGTTTGTCCCGGTACTGTATCAAATCCATAAGCCCAATCAACACCGATTAGACCAAAAGCAGGCATAAAGATCCGTGCACCCACCCCCAGAGATCTGAACAATTTAAATGGGTCATAATCATTGTAGGTGTAAAAATTATTACCAGCCTCAGCAAATCCCAAGACGTAGATGGTTGCACTTGGATTTAAAGACACGGGATAACGCAATTCCAATACATATTTAGTGAACGCTACTCCTCCGTCTACTTCGCTAGAGCTCAACCCACGGTTATCAATGGAATATCTAGGGGGCGTGAGGGCTTGATTCTCATATCCCCGAAGCCCTATCTGGTCGGTTCCGATAATTCCAAAGTTTTGATTCCCCAAGCCGTCACCACCTAAAAAGAATCTTTCAAAGGGTGCAATACCGGTCTTGTCGTTGTACGACCCTAGAAACCCAAGATGCGCACGAGCATTGATAACAAGATCTCCAATAACCCGGGTAAAGAATGAAGCATCAAACATTACTTTATGGTACTCAACCCATTTAAACTTGACCTCATTGGGTGCGTTTTCATAGTCAATATCCCTCCAATTCGAGTATGGTGGGGTTAAGTCAAGACTTAATGACAAGGAAGAACCCTCCCTGGGAAACATAGGATTATCTATACTATTTCTGGCAACGGTGGTGTTGAAAACAATGCTATTGGCATCACCAGTGCTAAAGCCCAGCCTGCTGATAGAAAAGTCCAAAAGCTCATATTTCTGGAAACGCAATGAATTTGTTAAAGTGAAAAAATCATCGGGCCATCTCACCCGTCTACCCAATCCAATAGTGGCACTGGTCAGCTTAAGTTCACCGAATGTCTCACTGGTAAATATGTTTACGTTTCTTTGAATGGCACGACTTAAACTTACTGACAGGCTGTTGGGTTTTTTGCCACCCAGCCATGGCTCAGAAAAGGTGAGGCTATAGTTTTGAAATTGCTTGCCATTTGCCTGTACTCTAAGAGCCAATCTTTGACCATCTCCTACGGGCAGCGGTCTCCAATTCTCCATGTGCGGAATATTTCTAAGGGAGAAATTGTTGAAAATAAGTCCCACAGTCCCTACAAACCCGAAATTGCCCCCCCAGCCTCCTGATAGTTCGATTTGATCACTTGGTTTTTCCACCAGCGTATATTCAATGTCGACTGTCCCTTCAGCGGGGTTTGGAATTGGATTCAATCCGATTTGTTCGGGGTCAAAATACCCCATCTGAGAAAGCTCTCTTTGGGTTCTAATAAGCAGCGAACGATTGAATTTCTGCCCAGGTAATGTCCTGATTTCGCGTCTTATCACGTGATCACTGGTCCTGTCATTTCCTTTTATAATTATCTTACTGACAGTGGCCTGGGTCCCTTCAAATACCCGCATCTCCACATCAATTGAATCTCCATCTATACGTACTTCCACGGGATTTACACTGAAGAACAAATACCCATCGTCCATATAAAGTGAACTGATATCGGGACCACTTGGACTAAAATTCAATCTTTCATTGATCTTCTCAATATCATACGGGTCTCCTTTATTTATGCCCAATACTGCCGATAACGTTTTGTCGTCATAAACATAGTTTCCTACCCAGGCAATATCTCTAAAATAGTATCTCTTTCCTTCTTCAATGTCCAATTCTACATCCACATTCTCATCATTGAATCGATAAACTGAATCACTTACTACATTGGCATCACGGTAGCCCTTGGTATTGTAGTGCTGCACCAGGCCTTCTTTATCAGTCTCATATTCAGACTGTACGAACTTGGAGCTATTAAAAAAATTCAATTTTACATGTTCATTTATGTATTTCTTGACTTGTAGCCTGCTTACTTCATGTGAGCTGTCTGCCATTTGTTTTAAAGTACGTGGGCTAGCTGCGAATAGCCGTTTAGCCCAGTCCTCCAACAAGTTAAATCGAATATGCTCGTTGGTGGACTTCATTTTCTTTTTCAACTTTGATTCTGCAATATTCTCATTACCTGTAATATAGATTTTGTTAATTTTCACTTTGCTTTTTCTGTCCACATCAATCAACAGGCTTACACTGTTTCTAAGCAGTGTATCCTGCTCTTGTTTAACTGACACTTCTGTGTTCAAATAGCCCTTTCCTACAAAATGGGAGCGAATACCCATTTCTGTATTTTTGACAAGTGCGTCGGTGACAACTTTACCACGGATTGGGTCAATCAAGTCAGATAATTCACCCTGCTGAGTTTTATTTATCCCGGCAAATTGCACTGATCTCATACGCGGCCTTTCTTTCACTTCTATATTGAGATAAGCGTTCCCATCTTCAATCTTGGTGAGATATATTTTTATATCCTCAATAATTCCTTGGCCATATAACTTTTTCAGTGCATTAGTTATGTCACTCCCAGGTACCTTAATCCGGTCCCCAAGCTTTAGACCTGAAAGTGAAATCAGGGCATTGTTATCCAAAAACTCTGTCCCGGATACTTCGATCTCAGCAAGCTCATATTCCTGTGGGCTGGAATAGCTAACGTTTGGTTTTGGGTCAACTCCCAGGTTTAATCCGATTTGTGCGTAGGTTGCACCGCTCCACATCAAATACAAGACAACAGCTAGTTTCCACTTCATTGAGTTAATCTTCAAGAATTTACCTGCTCGCTGATCTTTCCAAATCTGCGCTCACGAGATTGATAGGCCATGAGCGCCTGGTACAGATGTTCTTTTCGGAAATCGGGCCACAATACGTCCGTTATGAATAATTCGGTATAGGCAATTTGCCACAGCAAAAAATTACTTATGCGCATCTCGCCACTAGTCCGGATCAAAAGCTCCGGATCTGGTATGCCACTGGTTTCCAGATTGGCAACTAAAATGTGCTCATCGATATCAGACACAGCAATTTTTCCTAGCTGTACGTCCATTGCTATTTGCCTGACAGCCTTCAACAATTCCCATCTTCCGCTGTAGCTCAATGCCAGCGTCAATTGCATTTTGGTGTTGTTTCTGGTACTTTCCATGGCTTCACGGAGTTCTTTCTGGCAAACCTTTGGCAAATTTTGAAGGTCACCAATAGCAGAAAAATTTACTTCATTTTTTTGTAGTGTATCAAGCTCCTTACGCAAGGATGATACCAATATCCGCATCAAACCGTCTATCTCCAGTTTAGGACGTTTCCAGTTTTCAGTAGAAAATGTATATAACGTCAAATACTCAATACCTAGTTCAACACAACCTTCGGTGATTTCTTTTACTGATTTTATGGCACTTTTGTGGCCAAAAATTCTTTTTGCGCCCTGTTTTTTGGCCCAACGCCCGTTGCCATCCATTATCACCGCAATGTGGCGAGGTAAATTATTAGGATCCAATTTTTCCCTCATATCCAAAATAGTGCTGAAATTAATGCGCAAGGTACGAAAACGGATACTTCTAAAGAATTTATATACTATACTTTAACAATATTTAACAAAGAAGGGTCAGTTGTAATCGAAGGGACAGGGGACTGAATAAAAGGTGTAACTGATAGATACTCCAGCAAAATAATACCAGTCATTATCAAGTTCATTGCCGTACCTTGGAGCCAGTTTATTGGGATTTGCGACACTTGATACTTGATCCAGTTGATCATAGAAAGTTTTTCTGGCTCCAAACTCAAATTCGAGGTTCCATTGTTTATTTAACCGATACTTCAGTCCCAGACCAAACGGGATTACCGGTTGGATTCTGGCAGAGTTATCCCTCGATTGTCTGCTATTGGCTGCGCTAAGGCCACCTCCGATAAAGAAATAAGGTGACCAGTTAATTAAGGAATTACGCTCTTTGTAGTCGAGAAAATTATACTCTATTACAGCAGATGCTTCAATAACAAATCTTTGGAAATTAAGATCCCGCAATTCTGCAAACGGGTCAATGGGGTTGGTGCTATCATCACCTTTTACTTGAGCAAACAGACCAGTTCCACGCACACTGACTACATTACTCAAATTATACCTAACAAAGAGCTGACCTGCAAAACCCAATTCATTGAGCTCGAATCCTCTGGTAACGTCTCCGGTAGCAAAGGAAGTACCTAATCCACCTCCAATCTCAAGGCCTTGCGCCTTAGCCGCATAACTTGCCATACTCAAAGCCGCCAGCACCACTATTTGCTTAACCATTTTAGAAATTCTCCTATTTCTCACCAAGCTTACCTGAATTTTGCTCTTTTAAATCTGCTATTTTGTAGAATATAGCTAATATGAAAACCAGTCATGACGTAGATGTCGTTATCGGAATTATTCCCTCTAATATTATCTTTGGCATCCCTGCCATAACCTGCAATGGTTGTGTAAGTATTGCCGTCAAAAGGTGAAACATAACTTTCCATGAGGTTAGGAATCACTCCGGTTTGTCTGGTCTTTCCAGATTCTACCGCCGTGACCTCTCTTGATCTATCCGACAAAGCCCTGGCTAAATCACCAGACAATGAACCCAGATCAACAAAATCATTGGATACATCGTCTATGTAATCAAAAAATAAATATCTGTAACCCACTTCAAAAGCCAGATCCCACCTTTCTTTCAACTTAAAACGAAAGCCCAGGCCAAATGGTATGGCAAACTGAACTTTTTTGTATGATACTCCTTCTGTTCTAAAAGATGCCAGATCTACCCACTCACCTGCATTTGAAAATAGGCTGTTGCCATTATTAACGTCTTCATCCGGGACCATCGCCTTAGGATTGTGATGAAAAACTGCCACCCCTGCGAATATATAGGGCACTACCTCTTTGCGCGACCGGTAAGTAGCTAAATTCTCAACGAAATCAAATACCCCAACCACCGAAAGTTCTTTGATATCATTCCTAAACTGGAGATTACGAACATAGCGATACCTGGCGAGTTCATCATTTGGGTCCGCTGACTTAAAATCATCGCCTTTTAGTCTTCCCCAATTTAAACTTACCCGGGCGGAAAACTTGGGCCCCAAACGCTTGGATGCAAACAATCCAAACCCGGCCCTGGTAAGATTAAGATTTGTACTTAATATATCATCTTTAGGAGCAAGATCACCAAAGTAATTTAGAGCATTTATGCTAATACCGAAGCTAGTGTACTTCTTATTAATAGTATAAATGGAACTTCTTGGATTACTGGATCTGGAACCGGAGAGCTGGGCTACTGTGTGTTGGGTAAGAAATATAAATAGCAGTAAAAAAATACCAACTGCAGGTCTACTCATGAACTTGCTTATTTCTTGGCCTCAAAAAATAGTACAAAACAAAGTTAGACATAAGATTTTAATTATAAAAATAAAAGCAACCTCTCTAGTTTCTAGCGTCGTATCCCCAGTTTAACTTCATTCTGAGGGTGTCTAAAAAATTGTATCCATCTAACTTTACCAGTTTAGCATGAAAGTCTTCTTTACTAATGGCCATTTGAACTGATGCATCAACAGTATAGGACCGTGTATCCAGCGAGACCAGAAAATTTTTACTTCTTCCTTCGATTTCAAAAGAAATCACGCTATTGTCCGAGACTACCATAGGACGTACGGTTAGATTATGAGGACTTACCGGTGTTATTATGAAATTATTTGACTGAGGCAACACCACCGGACCACCGCAACTTAGAGAATAACCAGTGGACCCCGTTGGAGTGGCCACGATCAAGCCATCAGCCCAATAACTATTTAAATACTCCCCGTCAATATAAGCATGCACTGTTATCATTGATGAGGTGTCTTTCTTCAGAATTGTGAAATCATTTAGTCCGAAATTGGTGCCATTAAATATGTCCTTGTCTGAGTGTACTTTGACCAAAGTCCTATACTCAAAGGAAAACTCGTTCTGGTATAATGCCTCCACTGCCTGAGGGATCATTTCTTTCGAAATGGTAGCTAGGAAACCTAATCGACCAGTGTTTATTGCCACAATAGGTAGTTCTAGTTTACCAACATATGACACCGTTTCAAGCAAGGTGCCATCCCCGCCTACACTAAGCACAAAATCAACACTCTCTAACCCAGACTTACTATCAAAACTGCCAATCCCATCCAGACTTAAACCAATGTCTTTCAAACTTTTTATAAAGGATCTTGAAACCACAATATCTGAACCTTTTCCACGTACACATTCCAGCAATTGTTTAACGTACTGTCTGCTTTTTCTGTCAATTTTTCTACCGTGAATGGCAATTTTCATAATATATCGAGCACTCGATGCGCTACATATCTAAGTATTTGAACAGAATATCCAGGCGTTCCTTGTCGCTTGATTCCATTTTACTATCCTCAAACTTTGCAATGATCTTATACTCGAACCTTTCAAAGGTGGCAATAATGGCACTCAAGTCTGTCTTATTGATCTTAAGTGTAAGTTTGATCATATTGGCATCAAAAATGTCATTGTTCACAATACTGCTTAGTATTTTCGCATCGTTGGACTCTATCAAACGGCTAATCTCCGCCAGAGAATAATCTATTTGCTTAAGACTTAGGATTATTATGCCACCGGGACTTTGCACGGCGGCAGATTGGGCGAAGGCGATCACCGTATCTTTTATGGAAATAACTCCAAGAAATGTCTCATTATCATCAAGAACCGCTACCAATTGTACTCCACGGTCTGATACTATCTTCAATACATCGAAAAAGTGCTGATTTTCGTTAACTACACTGGATTTTCCCTGGAGGTCATATTCAGCTACAGCTTTGGAGTTATCATTATCTTCCAGGATAAGTTCTTCAGAAATAAGACCACAGTATATACCATTTTCGATTACCGGAAGCTGATTGACACGCAATTCTTCCATCCACGCGGTAGCTTTCTTTGCCGGGTCATTTTTCTTCAAGGGGGGGATCATATGGTTAATTAATTCTCTAGCTACCATGATCTTCCTGCAAATATTCCTCTAATAAATCGCCGAATTTTTCCGGGTGTTCCATCATTGGCGCATGGCAGCACTTGTCGATAAAACGTAATTTCGAGTTTGGGATCAACCGCGCGAATTCGTGCGCCACCATTGGAGGTGTGATGGTATCATTCAGTCCCCATATCAACAATGTTGGTATTTTTATGTTACCAATATCTTTAGCCATATTATTTCTTTGAGCAGACTTCGCAATTGCCACGATCCTCATGGCCTTTGGGATACTTGTGGTGGTTTCAAAGACTTCATCAACATATTCTTTGGTGGCGGTTTTCGGATGGTAGAAGGTATATTCCACCCTCTCTTTGATGTATTCATAGTTTCCCCTTTTGGGAAAGGATCCCCCCATTGAATTTTCAAAAAGCCCGGAGCTCCCGGTGAGTATTAACCTTTTAATGTATTCAGGCCTATTTAGTGCATATATTATGGCCAAATGGCCACCCAGAGAATTTCCCATCATGGTAATATCCCGTAGTTCCCTCCAGTCAACAAACTCTTCCACAAATTTTACTAAACCCTCCAGGCCCGCTTGTTTCAGTGGCATTTCGTTAATCGGCAATAGTGGTATTAATACCCGGTAGCGGTCCTTGAATCGACGTACCACACCATCCCAGTTGCTCAATGCACCAAACAGTCCGTGCAGTAAGAGCAGTATTTCACCCTGACCTTGGTCGATGAAATTAAATTTTCCCTCCTGATATACTACCTGATCCATACTATCGAATGAGCTAACCGCAAAATACTAGATTAATACCGCTTTTCAATATACTGCTAACCTAAATCATGGAATAACTGGCCGCATATGTTCGGCTACGGACTGAAAAAGGCTCTTCAGAAATGGCAGGTACTCTGAAATACTATCCAGCACCAACGGAGCTACAGGCTCTATCTTGGAGTAAAGCAAGGAGCTCTTTTGCATGTCAGGGGGCACCTCAATTCCTACGTTCTGAGAAAGCCAGATGAGAAGGCTAAGGCCAAAAACCCATTTTAGTATTCCTACTATTCCTCCGCCAACGCTGTCAAAGCCCCCTAACAATGTTAGGTCAATGGCTTTTTTAAGTACCTTGCCGATCAAATTTATAGCTATGGCAACCCCGATAAAAATCAAAACAAAAGCAAGATAAGGAAGGACACCATTAAACCCTTCAACCAAGTCATCCAACATTTGCACACCCCAGTCAAGGAGAAAAAAGGCCAGTATGGTAGCTACCAAAAATGCAACTATTGATAATAGGCTTACTAAAAAGCCTCGTTGATAGCCCCTGTAGCCAGCAAAACCTAAAATCAGCAGCAATATGATATCGGTAACATTCACAATGGCTACTTCATTTATTTAAGAGGGTTTTAACTACTTTAGCCATGGTACTTCCATCAGCCTTTCCTTTCAACGCTTTGTTGGCTGCTCCCATTACTTTTCCCATGTCTTGAGGTCCAACTGCACCAACTTGTGCAATGATTTGAATCAATTGTTCAGTTAATTCTTCCTCTGATAGTTGTTCAGGGAGGTACTTGCTAATAATTTCCAACTCTGCCCGTTCAACCCTGGCCAGGTCTTCACGACCTTGATCTGCGTATAGCTGTGCTGAATCCCGACGTTGTTTGACGGCTTTCGAAAGCAATTTTATTTCTGCATCTTCGGATAGTTCACCAGTGGCCCCTTTTTCAGTTTCTGATAGTAAGATCATTGACTTAATTCCCCTTAACGCCCTGATCTCATCCTTATTCTGAGCCCTCATCGCCACCTTTAGGTCCTCATCAATCTGTTTCTTTAAGCTCATTTCATTTTACTTATTATTACGTAAATTTACGGTCCCTCATATCATGGAATGACCAAGTTAAGCGTAAATATTAACAAATTTGCCACACTCCGCAATGCCAGAGGAGGTAATAATCCTGATGTGGTAAAAGTAGCATTGGACTGTGAATCATTCGGCGCTCAAGGAATTACCGTCCACCCACGACCGGACGAAAGACATATCACCTACCAGGATGTGTTGGATCTTCAGGATGTAGTTACTACAGAATTTAACATCGAAGGGTATCCGGATGATCGGTATATGAAATTGGTAGAA
The DNA here is from genome assembly GCA_003229495.1 of Flammeovirgaceae bacterium. GTDB lineage: Bacteria > Bacteroidota > Bacteroidia > Cytophagales > Cyclobacteriaceae > SZUA-3. The sequence goes on along the minus strand of QIEB01000270.1, from coordinate 13,218 downwards.
CTAGTCAAACCTACTCAAGCCACCCTGGTGCCTGATGCACCTGACGTGATTACCTCCAATGCGGGTTGGGATACCATCAGATTTCAAAGCCAACTTGATGAAATGGTTGGCCATTTGAAATCAATTGGCATACGAACCAGCATTTTTATAGATCCGATCGGAGAACGTATTGAGAAGGCAGCAGAGATAGGATGCGATCGTATTGAACTTTACACAGAGCGATATGCCAACCAGAGTGCTGACAATCCCCAAAAGTCTATAGCTGATTATATAAAAGCAGCAAAATTAGCCCACAATTTCGGTTTGGGAATCAACGCAGGGCATGACCTTACCATGAACAACCTCAAGTTTTTCAAGTCCTCCATGCCTTTTCTTGATGAGGTATCAATTGGTCATGCTATAGTTTGCGATGCACTATATTATGGACTGGAAAATACCATCCAATTATATCTTCGACAACTTCGGTAGCCATATGACCCTCAATTATCGAATCATAGGTCAAGGGCCTGCCTTGATTATTTTACATGGACTTTTCGGTTCGCTGGATAATTGGATGAGTATGGCCAAGTATCTGGCAGTAAATTCTACTGTATTCTTAGTGGACTTACGGAACCACGGACAATCCTTTCATGACCACGAATTTAACTATGAGGTTATGGTCACCGACTTAGGTGACCTTCTAAATGACCTGAGTGTTACTGACTATTCAATTCTGGGCCATTCCATGGGTGGTAAGGTGGCAATGTTTCATTCCGCACGGAGTCCACATGGTATTAAGAAAATGATAATTGTGGATATTGCTCCCAAAAAATATCCTGATTATCACCAACAAATCCTGGATGGCCTTTCATCGATTAACCCCGAAGAGTTATCAAGTCGTAGACAAGCTGATGATTTATTAAGCAAATTTGTTCATGACCCAGCAGTACGGCAATTCTTACTAAAGAACCTTAAAAGAAACTCAAACGGGTCATTTGCGTGGAAAATTAATCTTACAGCCATACGTGACCACATTGATGCAGTTGGAGACGGCCTTCCCCCCAAAGAATTAATTCAAATTCCAACTCTATTCATTCGGGGCGGATCGTCGGAATATATCAGGGAGGAAGACTACAGTGACATTCACAAGCAGTTTCCTCAGTCCATTATAAATACAGTCCCTGGAGTTGGCCATTGGATTCATGCCGAGGCCCCACAGGTATTCCTGGAAATGGCACAGACATTTTTAGATCAGGATTAATTATTTAACTCTGTTAAAGAGATAGAATATTATTGAAAATGGAAGACCTATTTGGATGAAACTATGAACAATAAATCCGCACAAATTTATCTAATTCCTAACACAATCGCTCTTAATACCCAGGAATTAGTGATTTCACCCCAGATCAAACAGGTGATTTCAGCAGTTGATTACTACTTGGTTGAAAATGTTAGAACTGCCCGTAGATTCATATCGTCGTTGAAACTTAGAGCGGTCTCGCAGTTGCACTTTGAAGTGTTTGACAAACGCACAGAAGAGCGGAAAATAAGTGAACTGCTATCACCACTTAGGAATGGGCAATCCGTAGGGGTCATCTCTGAGGCAGGATGTCCGGTAATTGCTGACCCTGGAAATCAGATTGTACAATGGGCCCATCGAAATAAGGTAAAGGTTACACCGCTGGTGGGCCCTTCATCAGTAATTTTAGCCTTGATGGCCAGTGGAATGAATGGTCAACACTTTGAGTTCCATGGTTACCTGCCAATTGATAAGATCTTGCGTACAAAGAAGATAAAGTCTATTGAAAATGAGTCTCTTATAACTGGTAAAACACAAATTTTTATGGAAACTCCTTATCGTAACAGGGCATTAGCAGAAGCACTACTAGATGGTTGTGCTGATCTAACCAACATCTGTTTCGCTTGCAATCTTTCCTCACTAACTGAAGACGTAAGGACAAAGACGGTATCTGAATGGAAGGGGCAGTTACCGGAATTACATAAAACCCCGACAATTTTTTTATTACAAGCATAGTATTTTCATTTTAAGATATCTCATACTTTGCGAATTACAATTAATGGCTAAATTTGTGCTCTAATCCCAACAATAATGTCATACCTTTTTACATCTGAATCAGTCTCAGAGGGCCATCCGGATAAGATTGCGGATCAGATTTCCGATGCCATCCTGGATGCCATGCTGACCCAGGATCCGAATTCCAGGGTTGCTTGCGAAACCTTTGTTACCACTGGCCTGGTAGTCGTAGGTGGTGAAGTGACAACCAAAGCCTATGTTGAAGTACAGGAAGTGGTAAGAGATACCATCAAGCGTATTGGTTACAATAAGGATGACTATAAATTTGATGCCGAGTCTTGTGGTATTATGGTGACCCTCCATAGTCAGAGCCCGGATATTGCACAAGGCGTGGACGAAATAGACGGGAAAGAACAAGGAGCTGGAGATCAAGGGATGATGTTTGGCTATGCATCGGAGGAAACTCCGGATCTCATGCCGATGGCTTTGGCTTATTCTCACAAATTGGTACAGAGACTAGCCCATATAAGAAAAGAACAACCTGAGCTGATGGCCTATTTAAGACCTGATGCTAAATCTCAGATAACCGTAGAGTATACTGATGACGGCAAAATAGATCGCATCCACACGGTAGTTATTTCAACTCAACACGATGAATTTATTACACCCGTTAACGGCTCTCCACAAGCACAGAAAGAAGCAGAGCACGCCATGTTGGCAAAGATTAAAACAGACATTCTCGAGCATGTGGTAGCACATGTACTACCCAAGGAATATTTGAAGAATACTGTTTATCATATCAATCCTACGGGAAAATTTATCATTGGCGGTCCTCATGGTGATGCTGGCCTAACTGGACGAAAAATTATTGTCGATACCTATGGGGGCAAGGGTGCCCACGGAGGCGGGGCCTTTTCCGGTAAAGATGCTACCAAAGTTGACCGCAGTGCGGCATATGCCTGCCGCCATATCGCGAAGAACCTGGTGGCCGCCGGTGTAGCCAGGGAGTTATTGGTTCAGGTTGCCTATGCCATTGGCGTGGCAGAACCGGTATCCTTGACAGTAAACACTTACGGAACCAGTAAATTGGACATCAGTGACTCTGAAATAGCCGGGAAGACCCTGAAAATATTCGACATGAAGCCAAAGAATATCATACAGCGACTCAAACTGAACTACCCTATTTTCTTTGAAACAGCGGCTTATGGTCACATGGGCCGTAATCCTTTTATAAAACCTGTGACCCTCCAATATTTGGAAGTACGAAATATGGAGTCAGGAGAAGAAATTATCAGGAAAACCACCAACCAGGAAGTTGAGTGTTTTACGTGGGAAAAACTCGACTACGTCGAACAGGTTAAAACGGTATTTGGCCTGTAGGACTATTTTACATTGATACGAGTGTCAAGTCAAGTCAAGGCTAAACCTACGGTTAATCCGGGGTAGATTTTGTGCCATCTCTGTGTTAAAAAATCGTTCCATAGCTATGGTTATGCAAAGATTTTTTGCCTTGACCTAACTCAAAATATACTTCCGCCTCACCCGTCATTTAACCTTTGACTGGATACTAGCTTTTCTGGGCTGTTTTTTTTCCTTTTGTCTTTTGAGTTGTCTTGACATCCTTTCTAAAGCCAGATCTATAGCCGCCTCAAAGGTACTGGAGGAATCTTTCACGAAAAGTTGCTGGCGGGGGATATTGATCTTTAATTCAACAGTTTTATTGCCGAACACTTCTTTTTTATTTAGGTGACTTTTTTCAAGCCTCATGATGACTTCCCCATCAATAATTCGGTCATGAAATGTTTCCAATTTATCGATCTTTTTTTGAACATAGTCCAACAATTTTTGGTCGGCATCAAAATGAACAGGTTGCATACGTAAAATCATAGAAACTCAGTTTTGTATGTATTAAGCTTTTGGATGAGATTGATTGAATACCTCTTTCAGTCTTTCAATAGTATTATGAAGATAAATCTGGGTTGCAGCCAGACTACTGTGCCCCAGTAACTCCTTAACTGCGTTCAATTCTGCCCCTTTGTTTAGCAGGTGGGTGGCAAAAGTATGACGCAGAATATGTGGGCTTTGTTTTTCCAGCGAACTTAAGGGTTTTAAAGCTCTGTTCACAATCCGGTAAATTAACATCGGGTAACTCTTCCTTCCACTATTACTAACGATTAAGTAGGATGAGTAGTTATATGAAAATTCTTTCTTTTTTTGAACCTGATAGTTGGAGATTAGAGATAATAAGGCTTTCGGAACTGGAATGATCCGTTGTTTATTCCGTTTGCCCAATACCTTCACCTGAGCCTGGTCAATATCTATATCACGCTCGTGTAGATTGACAAGTTCTGATAAACGTGTTCCTGTTGAATAAAGGAACTCCATCACCAACTGATCTCGAAGTCCTCTGAAACCTTTCTGAAAGATCATTTGGTCTAAAACCTTGGTCAATTCCGATTCCTTGGCAAATATCGGCAAAGATTTTCCCGCCTTTAACATTTTAACCCTTGAAGAAGGATCCTTTTGAATCAAGTTGTTACCAAGAGCATATTTGTAATAGGAGCGTAAAGTGGCAATCTTGCGATTAATAGTATTGGCCGACAAGTCCGATTGTACCATTTTAATCAGCCAGCCCCGAATATGTCCATGTTGCGCGTTATCCAGTGCTACCGGAACCAGTTGGGAGTGAAGAAAGGTTTTGAATTGGTTAAGATCGTTGCGATAGGATTTAAGAGTATGCGGGCTGCACCGCTTTTCAAATTCCAGGTATTTAAGAAACGAAGAAACCATTAAGTCCAATTTGAGTACTACCTTTCCTCAAATAAAATTAATGATTATATGATAGAAAAAAAATCTAATAATTATCCTCTGCGTACATCTTTTGGCGATAAGCTGCCTTGAGCTTTACCGTTCTCCTTTTTATTGAAGGCTTAACGAAATGAGTCCGGCTACGTAGTTCCTTCAGCACTCCGGTACGTTCAAATTTCTTTTTAAATCGTTTTAATGCCCTATCTATGGATTCGTTTTCTTTGACGTTAACAATAATCATTTTTATCCTTTATTTAACGGGACGCAAATTTAAACAAAACCCATGAATAAACAAATCCAATTTAATTCAGAATTTCCCGTGCTATTACAATTTTTTGGATCTCAGATGTACCCTCGCCAATGGTACACAGTTTGGCATCCCTATAATATTTTTCCACTGGATAATCTTTGGTGTAGCCATAGCCTCCAAATATCTGAACTGCTTCATTAGACAATTTTACTGCAACTTCTGATGCATAGTACTTAGCCATGGCAGATTCTTTGCTTACACTTTGGTTTTTGCATTTCAATTCAGCTGCTCTAAACGTCAACAGACTGGCAGCCTCTAGTTCTGTAGCCATTTGGGCCAGTTTAAAAGAAATCCCTTGAAAATTGGCAATCGGCTGATTGAACTGATGTCTTTCCCTGGAATATTGAATTGATGCCTCCAGAGATGCCTTGCCAATCCCGATACTTAAGGCAGCAATTGAAATTCGGCCACCGTCAAGTACTTTTAATGACTGAATAAATCCACTACCCACCTCACCGAGCCGGTTGGTATCGGGCAGTCTACAATTGTCAAATATCATTTCACTGGTTTCTGAGGCCCTCATCCCCAGTTTATTTTCCTTTCGACCACCTGTAAACCCCGGAGTCCCCTTTTCAACCACAAACGCCGTCATCCCATGACTATCGCCAGGCTCTCCGGTACGTGCAATTACCACCGCGATGTCGCCAGAATTTCCATGTGTAATAAAATTCTTGGACCCATTAATCACCCAGTCGGGGCCCTCTTTCTCGGCAACTGTCTTCATATTGCCTGCATCAGAACCTGTGTTAGGTTCGGTAAGTCCCCATGCCCCAATAAATTCTCCCGTAGCCAGTTTAGGTAGCCATTGCTGCTTTTGTTGTTCGTTGCCAAATTGTAGTATATGTCCTGTACAAAGGGAATTATGAGCAGCTACCGATAAACCAATTGAGCCATCAAATTTAGAAATTTCCGATATCACTGTGACATATTCAGTATATGTAAACCCTGATCCCTGGTATTTCTCAGGTACCAGTACACCCATCAGTCCGAGTGCTCCCAGTTTCTTAAAGAGTGGCACTGGAAACTCCTGGGACTCGTCCCACTCCTTTTGATAAGGTATGATCTCCTTGGCAGCAAAGTCCTGGATCATATCTGTAATCATCAACTGATTTTCGTTGAGCGAGAATTCCATCATTGTTGGTGCATAGGAATATATGGTCGTCAGTAAAATTATACATTTCAACCCGAACGAACCAACAATGATCTGAGATCTGAGACCTAAGATCTCAGATTTTTAAATAAAGCATATTGTAAAAATCTGTGAATTCCAATTAACTTTAGCCATGTCAAAGTCCAAACAGGTGCTGGTTACCGGAGGCGCCGGGTACATAGGCTCACATACGGTAGTTTCCCTGGTCAATGCCAACTACAAACCCATAATTCTGGATGATTTCAGTAACTCAAACCCTCAGGTAATTGAAGGCATCCAGGATATTCTACAGGAATCCATAACCTATTACCGAGGTGATTGCAGGGATTGGGATTTGGTAAGCTCGATTTTTAATGAACATCAATTTGATGGTGTAATCCATTTTGCAGCAAGTAAAGCGGTAGGGGAATCAGTGGAACAACCGCTTAGGTACTATGGTAATAATCTCGATTCACTGATGGTAATGCTTCGAGCTGTGGAACAATTCAAGGTACCCAATCTGGTATTTTCATCATCCTGCACAGTATACGGCCAACCAGATCATTTGCCAGTAACAGAAGAGACCGAACGCAAACCTGCAGCCTCACCTTACGGCAACACCAAAAAAATAAGTGAAGATATCATTTTTGACGTTGTCGGTAGTGCAGCCAACCTAAAAGCAGTTTCCTTGAGATATTTCAATCCCATTGGCGCACACCCATCTGCAAAAATAGGAGAGCTACCCCTTGGAACACCCAATAACCTGATTCCTTTCGTCACCCAAACGGCAGCTGGAATTCGTGATGTTTTAACGGTGTTTGGTGACGACTACAATACTCCAGACGGTACTTGCATCCGTGACTATATTCATGTGATGGATCTGTCAGATGCCCACGTGCGGTCGTTGACATATTTGGAGGAACAGTCAGAGAGTAGTTATTATGAAGTTTTCAATCTTGGAACTGGCAAGGGCACCAGCGTGATGGAAGTGATTAAGTCCTTTCAAGAGGTGGCTGGTGTGCCATTAAACTATCGTGTGGGCCCGCGGCGTAGTGGGGACATTGAGCAAATTTTTGCCAGTGTGAAAAAAGCTGAGAAAGCGCTAAATTGGAAAGCCCTCAAAACCATGAAACAAGCATTGGCCGACACCTGGAAATGGCAGCAGGCAATATCAAAAATACCATAGTGTTGGAGAGAAACATCTTAATCACCGGCGGTGCGGGATTTATTGGGTCCCACGTAGTTAGAAAATTTGTTTTGAAATATCCTCAATACAGGATAGTTAATCTGGACAAGCTTACCTATGCCGGGAACCTGGAAAATTTAAAAGATGTAGAGAAAAGAGATAATTATCTGTTTGTCAAAGGGGACATTGCGGATTCGAAATTACTACATGATCTGTTTCAAGAGTATTCTATTAAAGGTGTTATACACTTAGCGGCGGAATCTCATGTTGACCGGTCCATTTCGGACCCACTTTCGTTTATACAAACCAATGTAGTGGGAACAGTCAATCTATTGAATGCTGCAGTCCACTATTGGCAGTCCCAAACTGATTGTCTGTTCTATCATATTTCAACAGATGAGGTCTATGGTTCAATAGCCGTACCGGACCTGTTTACAGAAACTACTTCTTACGATCCAAAATCACCATATTCAGCTTCAAAAGCTTCTTCTGATCACTTTGTCAGGGCCTATAAGAATACTTACAAGCTGCCAATTATTATCTCAAATTGCTCAAATAACTACGGCCCCTGCCAGTTTCCAGAGAAGTTGATACCGCTGTGTATCCATAATATACATAGTGAAAAGCCTCTGCCGATTTACGGTAAAGGAGAAAATATAAGGGACTGGCTGTATGTGGAAGACCATGCCTCAGCTATAGATCTATTGTTTCATGAGGGGACAGTAGGCGAAACCTACAACATAGGAGGGGACAATCAATGGAAAAATATTACCCTGGTCCGCTTACTGTGTAGTATTATGGATCGTAAACTTGGAAGATCTAACTCGGAAAATCTTATTGAGTTTGTCAAAGACAGGCCTGGACACGATGCACGCTACGCCATAGATGCCTGCAAAATCCAAAATGAGCTAGGCTGGCGTCCGCGTTTAGATTTGGAAGAAGGCTTGGAGAAAACAATAGATTGGTATCTTGAAAATGAAGATTGGTTGGAGCGTTTAACTTCAGGACAATACCAACAATATTATCAAGAACAATATTTCAACCGATAAATCCGACTCAATGAAAGGCATTATTTTGGCAGGGGGAACAGGGACCAGATTATATCCTCTAACACTGGCGGTTAGTAAACAACTAATGCCCGTCTACGACAAACCCATGATATACTACCCCCTGTCCGTTTTGTTAATGGCAGGTATCAGGGAGATCCTGATAATATCAACTCCCCACGATTTACCACTGTTCCGTAATTTGTTGGGGGATGGCAAACGCCTGGGCTGCGAGTTTCATTACGCAGAACAAAACCATCCGGAGGGACTAGCTCAGGCCTTTATTATTGGTGCAAATTTTATTGGAGATGAAAAAATAGCTTTGATCCTGGGGGACAATATTTTCTATGGGACAGGATTGAGACAAATATTGCAGGAAAACATCGATCCGGATGGTGGGGTGGTATTTGCCTATCACGTGACCGATCCTAATCGCTATGGGGTAGTTTCATTCGATGACAATAACACAGCCATCTCAATAGAGGAAAAACCTGAATTCCCTAAATCAAGTTTTGCAGTTCCCGGGCTGTATTTTTATGATAACCAGGTGGTACAGATTGCCCGTAATCTGAAACCCAGCGCCCGCGGTGAATATGAGATTACCGATGTCAATAAGTACTACTTAGACAGACAAAAGCTTCAGGTAGGAATTCTGGACCGCGGTACTGCCTGGCTGGATACCGGGACCGTTCAATCATTGATGCAAGCCAGTCTATTTGTTCAGGTAATCGAGAACCGACAGGGCCTCAAAATTGGCTGCATAGAAGAGGAAGCATTTCGCATGGGATATATAAATCAAGACCAGTTGAGAAAGATTGCTGAACCTCTTAAAAAAAGCGGTTACGGCGAATATTTGTTAGGCCTGTTAGAAAACTAGAGAGTTTTCCCGGTATAAAAGATTTATTACTGTGGTTCCCACCGCGTTTACAGTTTCTCTGCTGATAATGTCCATATTATCGGAAGGCCGGTGATGGTATGACTTGAAGGCGTCATTTCGGTCAGCCCCATCAGGGACCATATCAATAATATTGATCATGGGAATTTTCGCATTTAAATTCACATAGTAGTGGTCATCTTCAATAGCCCCTCCCTTTCCGTACACGAAATATCGGCTGAATCCTGCTCTATGACCCTCTTCCCAGACCTTCTCAATGATGGAAGGGGCAAACTGTTTTGAATAATACTCATGGGGGAAAGTGGCATTCTTGGCACCCACCATGTCTAGTAAAATCCCATAATATGCAGAGTAGCCTGATTGGTGCTTGTTATTGCTCCAGTGTTTGGACCCCAGGCACCATTCAAGCCCCAGACCACCTTGGTCCTCGGCATCAAATAAAATCATGTCCACACCGATGCTTAATGAGTCCTGCGAAAGCAACCGGGCAATCTCCAGTAAAACTCCTACCCCACTAGCGCCATCATTTGCTCCGTCAAATTGCACATTGGGGTCCACTGTATACTTATCAGCTTTAAGTCTAGTGTCCCAATGCGCCCCCAACAAAATCCTCCTGTTAGCCTGTGGATTAAAACTGGCCACAATATTCTTGAATTGGTAAAACTCTCCCGATTGACTTTTGGAATCAAATTCCTGAATGATAACGTGATCAGCATATCCGGACAATTTCTCATTCAGGTAAGCTGCGCATAGATCATGGGCTGGAGTATTAGGGATCCTGGGGCCAAAGGCTACCTGCTGTTGGATGAATGAATATGCTGAATCCGTGTTAAAAGTGGGGGCCCGGACTATTGAACCTTCTGGTACAGTGTCGGCGCCTTCGGATTTACCTGGCTGGTCACACGAATTTGATAGTGTAAAGACCAACAGAAAAAAAATATAATTACTCTTCATAAGCCCAATCGACGCCAGTCTTCATGTCTTTTAGAACAATACCTTGTTTTTTCAGCTGATCCCGTATAGCATCAACTTTTTCATATTTCTTCTCCGCTTTGGCCTCCCTGTAACTACCTAGTACGATATCCAATAAAAGGTCCGGTTCACTTGGTTTTTCTTCTTTTAGCCCCAGCACCTCTTGAACAAACATCTGAAAAGTAGATTTCATACGCACAAATGTCTGTGATGTTACTTGGCTGATATCGAGATTGCCATTATGCATGGTATTGATCTTCTTCAGGATATTAAATAGATGGGCAATGGCTTTTGCGGTATTAAAGTCATCATTCATGGCGTGATAGCAATTATCACATAGTTGGTTGACTTGTTGATCTAGCTGTTCATTAATTTCTCCCTGCTGATTGAAAGGATAGGAAATTTGACTTGCTACACGGAGCCCATTTGCCAGTTTTTTATATCCTTTAGAGGCAGCGGTCAAAGCTTCATTAGACAGATCCAGGGTGCTTCTATAGTGAGTCTGAAGCATGAAAAATCGTACTGTCATGGGACTATAGGCCCTATCCAGCAATTCATGGTCACCATCGAATAGCTGATGAGGTAGGAAAGAATTACCCAGTGACTTGCTCATTTTCTGACCGTTTATGGTCAGCATATTTGCGTGCATCCAATACTTCGCTGGTGAAACGCCGTAACCTGCTACACATTGAGCAATTTCACATTCATGGTGTGGAAACTTTAGGTCCAAACCTCCACCATGTATATCGAATTGTTTTCCCAGGTACTTAGTACTCATGGTTGAGCACTCCAGGTGCCAGCCCGGAAAACCATCGCCCCAGGGTGAAGGCCATCTCATTATATGTGCTGGGGCAGCCTTTTTCCAAAGGGCGAAATCTAAAGGCCCTCGTTTCTCCTCCTGTCCATCCAGTTCCCGAGATCCGCTTAGGAGGTCCTCGAGCACCCTCCCAGATAATATACCGTAATGAGTATTTTCATGATACTTCATTACATCAAAATAAATTGAACCATTGATCTCATAGGCCAGACCTGTGTCCAAAATCTTCTTTACTAGATCAATTTGCTCAATTATGTGTCCACTGGCGGAGGGTTCTATACTGGGTCCTTTTAAATTAAATATTTGTGCTACTTCGTGAAACCCCTGAGTGTACTTATGAACCACCTCCATGGGCTCAAGGTTTTCCAGTTTGGCCTTTTTGGCAATTTTGTCTTCTCCTTCATCCGCATCGTTTTCCAGATGTCCCACATCGGTGATATTGCGTACGTATCGCACTTTGTAACCAATATGCTGCAGATAGCGGTAAACAATATCAAAGCTTAAAAACGAACGTAGATTGCCAAGATGAACATCACTATAAACAGTAGGTCCACAAATGTACATACCAACGTACGGAGGGCTCAGTGGCTCAAACTTTTCTTTACTTGATGACAAGCTGTTATACACCTTGAGGTTTTGCTCCATGACAGCAAAGTTAACAAGATATTTGGTTAATAATTATGGGTTGTTTTAGAACCGCAATTACCTTACCTTTGCCCTGAGATACACTTTTTTCCAAATAGAAAGAGGGGGCTAATAGTCCCCTCTTTGCGTATGGATTGAGCTAAATGGATATAGAAGGAAAACTGGAGGAGTTAGTGTTACGCCACCTTCCTGATGATCGGTATTTTTTGACCGAGATCAGTGCTAAACAAGCGGGTGGCAATACCAAGATTGCCATTTTCTTGGACGGAGATGAAGGGATAGCTATTGATGTATGTGCCCGGATCAGCCGTGAGGTAAGTAAAGACCTGGAGGTTTTGGATATTATAAAGCACTCCTATACTCTGATGGTATCTTCTCCTGGTTTGGACAGACCACTTAAACTGGCCCGTCAGTACCATCGAAATCTGGGAAAAAAATTAAGGATCAGGTTAAAAAACCAAGAAGTATTAGAAGGAAGACTCAAGGAAGTAAAGGAGGAATGTATAGTTGTAGATAAACTAACTGCTAAACAGGGAAAGAATAATGAAGAAAAAATACCTTTTACTGAGATTGAAGCAACCCATATATTAGTGTCATTTTAAGTATTAGAGATGGACCACTTGAATTTAATTGAAGTATTTGCTGATTTTGCTAGAAACAAAAACATCGATCGTCCCACCATGATTCGGATTCTGGAAGATGTATTCAGAACCATGATCCGGAGAAGGTACGAAACCGACGACAATTTTGACATCATTATCAATGTGGACAAAGGAGACCTGGAGATCTGGAGAATCAGGGAGATTGTTGATGATAATTCAGAAGACATTTGGGATCATGACAAAATATGTCTTACCGATGCCCAAAAAATCGAACCCGATTTCGAAATTGGTGAAGAAGTGGCTGAAGAAGTTAAACTTGAGGATTTCGGCCGCAGAGCGGTAATGACGGCCCGTCAAACACTGATACAAAAGATCAAGGATCTTGAGAAAGACATTTTGTTCCAGAAATACAAGGAACTGGTTGGGGAGATAATCTTAGGTGAAGTTTATCAGATCCTCAGCAGGGAAGTACTGATGATCGATGCAGAGGGTAATGAGCTTAATCTCCCTAAATCTGAGCAAATCCCCAAAGATAGATACCGCAAAGGAGAAAGTGTGAGGGCTATTGTTCTAAGAGTGGAAATGGTCAATGGCAATCCCAGAATTGTGCTTTCAAGGACCTCTAAAACCTTCCTGGAAAGACTATTTGAGAGCGAAGTGCCAGAAGTTTATGATGGATTAATCACCATTAAAAAAGTGGTAAGAGAGCCCGGTGAAAGGGCCAAGGTGGCGGTTGAGTCCTACGACGATCGTATCGATCCAGTGGGTGCTTGTGTGGGCATGAAAGGGTCACG
>QIEB01000182.1 GCA_003229495.1 Flammeovirgaceae bacterium | reverse complement strand
CCGATTTGCCATTCACTGTAGAATATATCATATCCACCCATTCCGGAAAAGCCCTTTGATGAAAAGTACAAGGTCTGACCATTTACATGAATAAATGGGCTCACCTCCTCATCTGCAGTATTTATGGTGGAACCCAGGTTAATTGCTTTGGTCCATTGCCCATCCACCCAATGACTTTTCCAAATGTCCCTTTTACCATATCCACCGGTGCGGTCAGATACGAAATACAGGATCCTTCCGTCCGCTGAAAGAGAGGGTTGTGATTCCCAATTCCTGCTGTTAATGTTAGTTCCCATGTTTTCCGGGTCTGTCCATTCATCACCCAGTTTGTAGCTTATATACAGATCACAGCTGCCCATGCTTGATCTCCCTGAGCAGGAGGTAAAAATAATTGTTCGTCCATTAGCCGAAATAGTGCAGGTACCTTCATTAAATTTGGTGTTGATATTTTCAGAAATTGATTCAGGATCAGTCCAGGAGCCATCCGGATTCTTGCTTGATGTAACCATGTCCTCATCAAACTGTGGGTCTCGAGAATGCCGGCGAGTAAATATCAAAGTATTTTGATCGGCAGTTAATACCGGAAAGTATTGTAGGTCATATTCATTGACGTTGTCCGGTAATGGCTTAGGATCGAAGGGTAACGGATTATTTATTTGATCCAAGGCAAAGTTGGCATTTTGTTCCAGCCTTGCCGCTGTTTTGACCATTTTAGGAGGGGGGTTGAAACTTTTGAATTTTTGCAAGAACTTCAAAGCCATTTCATAGGACCCTTCCCGGTAATACATGTCCGCCAGAGCCAATTGGGCGCCAATTGTCTTAGGATCATCAGGAATCAATGAGACTGCCTTTTCCAAATAACCCCGGGCATTGAGATAGTCACCCATTGAAAGATAGTTGGTGCCCAGCCTTAAATAGGCTTCCGCAAAACGGGGATCCTTTTCAATGGCCATTTCCAGATAGGTAATTGCTTCAGCGAAATTTCTGCTTCGCAAAAGTTCTCCAGATTTTTCGAAATACTTTATTGCTTTCTTTGATTTAGTATGGTATTGACCATAGGCAGGAGTAATTAGCAGCCAACAGCTTATAAGTAAAAATAGGGGCAGGATTTGCTTCACGGAATATTCAAATATTTGTGTGTTTGTAACGACATTTGCCATTCATTATTTGTTTTAATATAGTCAATAATCAAAGGCATGTTCTGATCTGCCTTGCTCCATTCTGGCTGCAAATACAACTTACATTCCCTATTGACCAATTTTGCGTGCTGCTCAGCCCACCGAAAGTCGCTGGGATGGAAAATCACTATTTTCAGTTCATTGGCTTTTTTGTATACTCCAGGAAGGGGCTGCTTAAACTTCTTTGGCGAGAAGCAAATCCAGTCCCAACTGCCACTAATAGGATAGGCCCCTGAGGTTTCCAGGTGTGTGTGCATACCCTTTCTTTTAAGCCCGGCGCACAATTGCTTTAGATCATACATTAGTGGTTCTCCACCGGTCACTACCACCAATGCCGGATCATATTTTTGAGCCCCTTTTACGATATTCTCAACGCAGATCAATGGATGATAGGAAGCATCCCAGGATTCTTTTACATCACACCAGTGACAGCCTACATCACACCCTCCCAGTCGAATAAAATATGCAGCTTTCCCCGCATGAAAGCCTTCCCCCTGTAAGCTGTAAAAAGACTCCATGACAGGTAGTGACATGGTTTCGGTGGCAATATCTGACATTATTAGTCGGTTATAGATACCGATTGATAGAACGAATTCTTTGCGGCCTGTAGGGTGTTCCACAACAGCGCTGCTCGGGTCATGGGTCCAACCCCGCCCGGAACCGGGGTGATAAAACTACATTTGGAGGACACAGTTTCAAAATCCACGTCTCCTTTTAGTGCATAACCTCTTTTCTTGGTAGCATCCGGAACCCGGGTAATTCCAACATCTACTACTACGGCACCGTCCTTAATCATGTCACCAGTCAGAAATCCCGGTCTACCCAGAGCGGCTATTACCACATCCGCTTGCAATGTATGTGCTTTTATATCTGGTGTTCGACTGTGGCAAAGGGTCACTGTGCAATTGCCTGGAGTGGCTTTCCTTGCCATCAGGATGCTCATTGGTGTACCTACAATGTCACTTCTTCCAATGATTACACAATGCTTCCCGGTAGTTTCAACCTGATATCGTTCCAGAAGTTGCATTATGCCATAGGGAGTAGCGGAAATATAGGCTGGAAGACCTTTGACCATTCGGCCCACATTTACCGGATGAAAGCCATCTACATCTTTTTCAGGCCTGATCCTTTCCGTCACTTTTTGTACGGAAATATGATCCGGAAGAGGTAATTGCACTATTATACCATCGATTTCTTCATTGTCATTTATATCCTGAACCGTTTGCAACAGTAAATTCTCATTAATATCAGCCCCAAGTCGTACCAGGGTCGATTGAAACCCTACCTGTTCACAATCCTTTACCTTACTGTTCACATAGGTTTGACTGGCGCCATCACTACCTACCAATACAGCCGCCAAATGCGGTACTTTTCTACCGTCACTTATAAGTTGCTGTACTTCACCGGCTATTTCGAGTTTGATCTGTTCGGAAGTTTTCTTACCGTCTAGAATGGTCATAGTCTAATCTAATTTTAATACTGCCATAAATGCTTCCTGAGGGATTTCTACATTACCTACCTGTCTCATTCTCTTTTTCCCTTTCTTTTGCTTCTCCAGCAGTTTTCGTTTCCTGGTAATATCACCGCCATAGCATTTGGCCAAAACGTTCTTTCTCAAAGCTCTCACAGACTCACGTGCTATGACTTTGGTACCAATAGCAGCTTGTATGGCAATTTCGAACATTTGACGGGGTAGCAACCCTCTTAATTTTTCACACAGTCTTTTTCCCCATTCATAGGCTTTATCTCTATGCACGATCGCTGATAACGCATCGACTTTTTCCCCGTTGAGCACAATATCCAATTTAACCATGTTGGACTGGCGGTAGCCGATCAATTCGTAGTCAAGAGATGCGTAACCTCTGCTAATGGTTTTCAGGCGGTCATAAAAGTCAAAAACAACCTCAGACAAAGGCAACTCAAAAGTCAATTCCACCCGGTCACTGGTTAGGTATACCTGATTCTTTATGAGCCCCCTCTTGTCTATACACAAGGCCATAATGGGGCCGATGTATTGTGATTTTGTGATAATTTGGGCCCTAATGAAAGGTTCCTCCAGGTGAGAAATGTAGATAGGATCAGGAAGTTCAGAGGGCGCATTGACTTCTGTAACGGTGGCGTCAGTGGCAATAGCATGGAATTGTACGGAAGGTACGGTGGTAATAACCGTCATATCAAACTCCCTTTCAAGCCGCTCCTGTACAATCTCCATGTGCAACATTCCCAGGAACCCACATCTAAAGCCAAACCCCAGTGCCGCTGAAGTTTCAGGTTCCCAAACCAGGGAGGCATCATTCAGCTGTAGTTTTTCCATGGATGACCTCAATTCTTCATATTCGGAGGTTTCAACAGGATAAATGCCTGCAAACACCATAGGTTTTACGTCTTCAAAGCCTTTTAGCGGTTTGGCAGGCCTGTCCACATGGGTAATAGTATCACCTACTTTTACTTCCTTTGCTATTTTTATTCCTGAGATCAAATATCCCACATTACCTGCTTCAATCTTCTTTCGGGGTTCCTGACTGATGCGTAAAATACCAATCTCATCCGCTTCGTAGGTGCGGCCGGTATTTATAAATTTTACCCGATCACCTAACCTTATGCTTCCATTGAACACCCTGAAGTATATTTCAATCCCGCGATAGCTGTTGAAAACGGAATCAAATATCATGGCCTGCAAGGGCTCCTCAGGATCTCCTTTAGGGGCAGGTATTTTATTTATGATTGCTCCTAGGATCTCCTTTATCCCTTTGCCCTCTTTGGCACTGGCATGAATAACCTCTGAGGGGTCACACCCAATCAGGTCCACGATTTGGTCAGTCACTTCCTCCGGCGCCGCCCCGGGAAGGTCAATTTTGTTTAGTACGGGGATAATTTCCAGATCATGCTCCAAGGCCAGGTAAAGATTAGAAATTGTTTGTGCTTCAATGCCTTGTGAGGCATCTACCACCAGTAAAGCCCCCTCACATGCCGCAATTGACCTGGAAACCTCGTAGGAAAAATCAACATGTCCGGGGGTATCGATCAAATTCAGCACATAAACATTACCCTGACTTTGGTAGTCCATTTGTACCGCATGACTTTTAATAGTAATCCCCCGTTCCCGTTCAAGGTCCATGGTATCGAGTAATTGCTCTTGCATTTCTCTGGCAGAAACGGTGTCAGTAGCTTCTAACAATCGATCGGCGAGCGTACTTTTACCGTGATCGATATGAGCAATTATACAGAAATTCCTAATGTTTTTCATTGGCAAATTCAGGCAAAAATAGCCAATTATTTCCTACTTTGAGAAAAAATAGCCTCTATAATTGGAAGCAAAATTTTCAAAAAGCACCTCCATAAACTTGAGTTAAAGCAATAAAATTCGGATATTTGTGCCCCCAAATATGGTTTTCCATGTTAATTGCAGAACAGAAGCGGAAGGAAAGTATAAGTGAGTACATCATTTTTATGTACCAAACGGAGGATCTGATCAGGGCCTACAATTTCGATCTTGGGGAAATTTATAAATATGTCATTCAGCATTTCCCTGTGGAGGACAATATGAAGACCAGAATCAAGGCCTGGTACCGGAAGGTAGCCAGTCAAATGAAAAAGGAGTCCCTCAACAAATCCGGTCATTTGGACGAACTCAACAAATTGGCCAAGGAATTATCACAATTCAACCTGGAGCTCCTGAAATCTGATCAATCTTATCGAAAAATATTTGACCAGGCCAAACTGCACATAAATCGCAATGCGGCTCTTTCGAATGGACATGTGACTAATCCCATCCAAATTTGTCTGAATGGTATTTACGGGTTGCTGATCTTAAGGGTAAGCGGAAAAACAGTTGATGATTCAACTAACCAGGGGGTACAAGCCTTTGGAGACGTACTTTCCTATTTAAGTTTTAAATACCAGAAACGTTTTAACGGACAATGATCATCTGGTGATCCGTGCCAGATACTGATCTTCTTCTTCAAAAAGGATTTGCACCTGTAAACCAACCTTTAGAGCTTCACTCTTTAATCGGTCCATGTCTACAAACAGCCAGGGAAATGCGGGGCCTCTTTCATCACTGTATTCATAAGAGTACTCCAGCTCACCATAATAGCTGGTTTCTGAGGCAGGTGGATCCAGAAAGATATATTTGACATCCGAAGAATCTGCCAGAATTTGACCACTGGGGGTCAACCTGGAAAACACACAATCAAGAAGGTCAGCTAAACCATTTAGCGTTCCGGCTATACCCAGTCCATTCATCATCATCAGGGCTGTCTGATACTTTTTCTCCTTGAATTCAAATATACTGCCTTCAACCACCCGCCGTATACCCCTTTGCCTCATTACCTGGCAAGCTCCCGGAGATATTTCCAAGGCCGTAATAAAGTGTCCGGATTCCTGAAGAATACTAGAATGGCAGCCAGCACCTGCACCAATATCCAAAATATTACCCCTGCACAGATCCAGGGCAAAAACCTCTAAATCACTTAACTGAGTTTTGTCCCGAAAGAAAATATCCAAGGGTACGGTCTCCGGAGACCCAAATGATGTGTGAAGAACCAGTGGAACCTGGTGAATTCCCTGATGATAATCCAAGAGAGCTTTTCCCCAAAGATCATTAAATATCAACTGCTGTGATCCGCCACAATCAACCATTCACCGTTTATTCTTTTCCACAAAAGAGTAAAATGACCACCCTATTTTAGGAATTTTTGAACTTCCTGCTTTAACCCCTGTTTGTTTCCGCTTAACTCGAAATCACTTTCGATCAAGGTCATCAATTTTGAGATTACCTGGCGATCGTATCCAAGGGCTTCAGCATACTTGTTGCACATATCAAACTCTTTCTCATCTAGTTTTCCATCCATTTTTATCATCAGGATTATAGTATAGATATACTCAAACCGGTCATCATTTGACAGTTCATTTAAATCCTCCGCCTGTTGTGGAGGGTTTTGGATCAGTTGTTCCACGTCGAACATAGGAACCTTTTTTGCTACGGCAATTTTATAAATCAGCGCAAGTTCTGAGCCACTTATATTGCCATCTACCTGGGCCAAGTGCAGCAGGGTGCGAATTAATTTTAGAGACATTGAGGTTTATTTAGCTGGTGAGAAATGTGTTTTTACAATTTAAACAATTATAAAATAGTAAAATAAACTATAAAGTAAGCCCATTATATTCCTATGATCTGTTTAATTTCAACATTTTATGAATTTTTTAGCGCACGCAGTACTTTCTTTTGAAAACCCGGATATCATAGTTGGTAATTTCATTGCCGACTTCGTTAAAGGAAATGATTACTTGAATTACCCGGAGCCGGTGAAAAAAGGAATTTTACTGCATAGAGAAATTGATCATTTTACTGATAGTCATCTTCAAGTACAACAAAGCAAAAGAAGACTATATGAACCCTATCATCATTATTCCGGGGTAATCGTGGATATGTACTACGACCATTTTCTGGCGGCAAATTTCTTCAAGTTTCATCCTGACCCGTTAGAAACATTTACACAGTTTGTTTATAAAACCGTAGATCAGTATCCGGGACAGCTTCCAGCAAAAGCGGAGCAAATTCTTCACTACATGTCCAAAGGAAATTGGCTGTTGGGATATGCCCAAATACGGGGAATTGAGCTAGCGATGAGAGGAATGGCCCAGCGGACTAGATTCAAGTCGAACATGGAGCATGCCGGAGCAAGTTTGAGATCTGGTTATAGGTCATTCTATACGGAATTCATGAACTTTTTCCCAAAAGTCATGGCATTCGCAAAAGAGGAAATCCAGCAAATATGATTCGGTCTAAACCCAAAAAATCAACTTTATTTTCCCTTTCTCTTTTTTTGATATTGGCCTATGGGGTTGGCATCTGGACCGCGTTAACTGTACCTTCATCGCCATTTTATTGGTACCTCATTCCCATAATGTGTTTTATTACTGCTGTGATTATTACTCTGAAGGTCCTTTGGGGATTCCAAACCATCCAGATCCAAGGTGATCACTGGAAGGTCAAGCACCTGGTCAGGTCAGATAGCACATTCACCAGTCAGGATATTGAATGGTGGAAAGAAACTGAAATAAAAACAGCAGGAGGACCGTACAGGGAGCTGCATATACATGTTAAGAGTGGCATCAATTTAAAAGTTAGTCTGCAAGAGCATACAGAGTACCAAAAAATCATTAAAAGAGTACGTAGCAAATATCCAAAGAAACGAATTAAAGAATCCTGACTATGAACTTCCTTAAACCAATCTTATTTATCGGCGCCGGAGGCTTCTTTGGCAGTATTGCCAGATACGGTCTGCACTTGTTCTTATCCAGTAGATCGATAGTGGCTTTTCCCTGGGGAACTTTTGCTGTAAATATTTCAGGATGTTTACTTATTGGCCTATTGGTAGGTCTTGAAACCAGGCATCAGTTGGTGGCCGACCCCTTGAAATGGCTGCTCATCACGGGGTTTTGCGGAGGATTTACCACCTTTTCTACCTTTAGCATAGAGGGGCTGGCGCTGCTTCATGAGCAGCAATTTGGAGTATTTTTCGGGTATACATTTGGCAGCGTGGTTATCGGTATCCTGGCCACCTTTCTGGGCTTTAGTTTAATAAGGTGGTTGGTTTAACCCTGATCCAGGATCTACAAATTCAGTGTGATGGCTTTCGGTTCAACGAGACGATGATCCCGGTTTAAAAATTGGAATGGAGTGCGCACGAGAGGAATCGAACCTCCACGCCCAAAAACGGGCACCAGGCCCTCAACCTGGCGCGTCTACCAATTCCGCCACGTGCGCATTGTTAATGAGTGAGGGACTGAGTTAGTGAGTTAGTGAGTTAGTGAGTTAGTGAGTTAGTGAGTTAGTGAGTTAGTGAATGGTTGAATGTCTAGAATTCAGTCATTAACAATCCATCCGTCCTTCAGTCCCTCTATCATTCAGTCCCTGATCTTTGAGGAATGCGAAATTAAGAACAATTTGGTAAATGTTCAAAGCAGCATAGTTATTTATCAGTTTTGTTTGACACTTGCCATAAACCATCGGTGAAATACTTTTTTGAATCGTAATAATGCTTGATGATACTGAATCCGGATTGACGGGCCAATTGTTCTAATTCCTCAATCCGATACTTCTGGGAGAGTTCCATATAAATCGGCTCCCAGGCTTCGAAATGAAAAGTGGCATTTATGCGTTCAATGGATACTGTTTGAGGGCTATTGCTAATCAAACAGCTGCGGGCAGCACCAGTCTCCGGATCGTAAAACGGAGCATGAATAAACTCTTTCAGATTAAAATCTCCGCCTAATTCCCGGTTAATTCTGGTTAAAAGATTTAGATTAAAAGCTTTGGTAACCCCCAGTTGATCATTGTAAGCGCTTGCCACCACTTTTGGATCTTTGATCAGGTCTACCCCAAGCAGCAGCAGGTCGCCAGCAGCCAGGGTGTGGGCAAGTTGAGAAAGGAAGTCGACGGCTACTGGTTTTAGGAAATTACCAATATTCGACCCCAAGAATAACATCACTTTGGTCCGACCCGGTTGTTGCTCCAATTGAGATAGCACGGCAAAATACTCTCCTCGGAGTGTCTCAAGCTTTAAGCTCGGCAAGCTTTGCCTGAGGTCCGCTGCAAGTAAGTTCAAGGCGTTCTGGGAAATATCAATAGGCAGGTAGGTGAAATCGGCCCCTTTCTTCAGAAAGTAGTCAAGCAGTACTTTGGTTTTTTTGCCATCACCAGCCCCAAACTCGATCAGGTCAAACGATTTCCCGCTGTTTGAAAATTGAATTAATAAATCCTCTTTTGCATTTTGAAATATTTCTAATTCGCATCGGGTGAGATAATACTCATCAAGAGCCATGATTTCCTGAAATAGAGCATCACCTTTTTTATCATAAAAATATTTTGAAGTCAAATACTTTGGTTCGGCGGAAAGCCCATGCATCACATCCTGCGCAAATTGTTCATCCATTCAGCCCTGATTTTTGGTCAAATATGTGTAGCCAATCTGATTCCGGTAAATTGCCAACGTAAATGTGGGTGGAAAAAGTTTCTATAAGTAGCTCTAATATGATCACCAGGAGTTGCGCACGAGCCTCCCCTAAGTACCATTTGATTTATCATGAATTTTCCGTTGTATTCCCCAAGCGCCCCTTCTTCTTGTTTAAAATAAGGATAAGGCCGGTAAGCACTGCCGGTCCATTCCCAGGCATCACCGTAAAATTGAAAGTTATCACCAGCGGCTGGCAATGGCATAAACTGCCACATTTCTTGAAATTCTGCCCTATCTGGCACCTGAGGCTGGTACATTTTACAAGCTGTTTCCCATTCAAATTCAGTAGGAAGTCTCATTCCCCTCCATCGTGCATAGGCATCTGCTTCAAAAAAGCTGATATGGGTTACCGGTGCATTTCCATCCAACGGCTGTAGGCCACGTAGGTTATAATTGTGCCATATGCCCTCTAATTTGTACCAGTATAGGGGATTACTGACTTTGTGGGTTTTCACCCACTCCCAGCCTTCCATTAACCAACACCGAAAATCGCTATATGCTCCTGCTTGCATAAATTCAAGATATTCATCGTTGGTTACCAACCGGTCCATTATCTTATAGGCCGGCAAGTATACCTGGTGTATACCTAGTTCATTGTCAAAACAAAATCCATCACTTTGATGGCCAATCTGGTATATTCCAGCGGGAATTTCTAAAAAGTCCGCTATTCTACTCTGGTTACCAGATGATACACTATCTTCCTCAAAATAGCTTGGAAAAACCGGATTATGACCAAGGATGTATTTTATATCCGTTACTAATAGTTCTTGATGTTGTTGTTCGTGATTTAACCCGATCTCGAGTATTTTATGGAATTCATTGTTCAAGGTATTTTCTCCATTAATCAGGCTATCCATAGCTTCATCTACATATCTTCTGTAAGCATAAATATCATCTACCCCCGGCCTGGTTAGATTGCCTCGGTCTGCGCGTAATACCCGCTCCCCCACAGATTCATAATAGCTGTTGAACAGGTAGTTATAGTCCTGATCAAAAACCTCATAATCGGAATTGAATTTTTTCAGCAGTAAAGTCTCAAAGAACCAGGTGGTGTGGGCAAGATGCCACTTTGGAGGACTGACGTCTACCACTGGTTGAACAACGTAATCCTCTTTGCTTAATGGCTTACAAAGTTCTTCAGTTTGTTGCCGCACCTGTTTATAACGCTGAAGGACCTCGGTGGTGCTTACTACTGGAATTTCCATAATTTTCAGGTCTTTAAAGTACCAAAAAAAACCGTATTGATTGCATTCTTTTACGATTTTACCTGAACAGTTGGGGAAGGGCATGGGGCATGGGGCATGGGGCAAAATTGTAGTCTACTCAAAACTGCTTCACACTTCGTGCTGATCTAGCGCATGGGGCGATCGTAAATAAAACAAGCCCTGTAGTAGGTACCACAGGGCCTGTTTTTGCGAGTTGACCGTTTAAGCGATGTATTATCTCGAAAAGCGGTTATAAGATATAATCTCTTATGGGATAAGTTATCGACTTACAGCCAACACTACATAAGAATCTTTCTCATTCATAGTGATCTGAGAAATATCCTGCTGCTCAATGATGTACATTTTGTTATTGTCAACCACAAAATTCATCACGTATTGAAATAAATCAGCCTGATTATTGATATTGATATTTCTGGTATTGAACAGGTGCTCCTCTGATTCAACAGTCAGACTATAATCAGTATCAAAGGCCATGGCAAAGGCATAAGACCCATTCATCAGATCAGTAGTAGTAGTAGCTTGTACTTCTCTGGTGCTTTTGTTAGTCAAAGTTACCCGGGCATTAAATGAAGGTTCCGGATCTTTTTGAATAACCTTACCTTTCAGCAGGAACAAGGAGGCCGAAGTTCCTGGTCTTTCCATCACATAGATATCATTTTGACCGTCATTAGTAAAGTGTGACGAGTTAAAATAAGCCCTATTCCCTGCTGCGTTCAATGAAAAATGAATATCATCAAAAGCGGTGTTGATGGGGTATCCTACATTTCTAGGATCACTCCAGGTATCAGTTGACTGGTCTAGTACGATTGAGAAAATATCATAACCTCCCATACCTTCGTGACCGGTGGAGCTGAAGAATAAGGTAATATCATCCATATGGATCTGCGGAGCATCCTCATCACCCATGGTATTTACCTTTGGACCCATATTGACGGCTTTACCCCAGGTATTATTGCTTTGTTTTTCCGAACGGTAAATGTCTATACCTCCGAAACCACCGGGTCTGTTACTGGCAAAATACAGGTACCTGCCATCTTTAGAGATACTGGCACTTCCTTCCCAGTAGCTGGAATTAACATCCCCTTTCAAAGCCTCTGGTTTTGACCACCCTTTGGCTTTACGGCTGCTCACATATATGTCACCACCATGTGCGTCCTTGTATATAAACAGTTGCTTCCCATCATATGACAAACCAATCCCAGCATCGTGTAGTTTTGAATTTAGATCGGTGATGGGCTCTGGCTTGCTCCAATTTCCATCGACATTCCTGGTGGCCATGAATATATCTTCATAGAAGCTACCATCATTTGCTACTTTTCCTCCAGTACTGCTACTTCGCCTTGAAGTAAAAATAAGAGTAGATTCGTCTGCAGAAACTAAGGGGATATAATCCTGGTAATAGCTATTTACCAGTTTACCAAGACTCTTGATTTCTAATTCAAGGGAATCAGGGATCAAAGTAGTACCGGCCATACAATCCTCCATATAACTTTTGACTGATGCACTTTTTTCTGAAGCTTTGGCATCTTTAGCCGTTCGCAATTGCTGATTGTATTTATAATAATGCGCCACAGCTTTACCAAACCTGTGGTTCAGGTGATATGCTCTTCCCAGATAAAATTCCAAATCTACCTGTTCGAAGTTACCCTGCTGAGCAAGTTCAAAATGCACCAGTGAACGAGCGGGTATCCTGCTGTGAGAATAGTAGTATTTACCAATTAGAAAATTTGTGGCTGCATCGAAGCTTTCGGGTTCATCCTCTAATAATGCCCATTCATCAAAATGCACATTCTTGCTGCCTTTGGCGCTTCGAGCAGTTCTCCTTACAGGCTTATTGCTCATTTCAAATCCCCCATCAGCTATCAAATTAACCGACCCATTTTCCTTGGTTAGGGAAACATCATCTATCAGAACACCCTTATTAGGGTCTCCGCTTAGACTGATCACATAAAAACCTAAGAAAGTTTTACCTTTTTTAGCCTTAAACTGGAAAGACTCATAGCTAAAACTACCGGGCGCTGTATTATTATTAATAAACATGTCATAGGTTAATTCACCATTGACTGCGATTCTAAGGGCCTTGTCACCAGCAGATTGTCTGTGCGCGAATGCAAACTTTACTATATAGTTTGCTCCTGGCTCAGTTTCTACATACTGACCCATATTACTAAGTTCATCAACTTCAGCAAATTGATTTCCCTCCACAACGGTTTTCAAACCATATACCGAGGATGCTGATCGTGGCTTGAAGTAAATTCCTGCTGACCTACTATTAGGTTTCCAGGATCTCCAGACCGTTTCATTATTTATTTGTGCTTGAGTACTAATACTCATAGCGATAATTCCGATTGCAGTTATTATTGACTTTTTCATGACGACATACTTTAAGCGTTGTACCACATATGTGGTTCAGGCTAGTTGAAAAAATGATTAAAAATTTAATAGACGTCTAGACCATGGGAACTTCATGAAGCACCACCCCGTATAGGCGGTTCGACAAAAAGAATCCTATTAGTCAAGTTGGACCAACTGCCCTTAGCACTTGCCAAAGGGCTTTAAATAATCTACCAGAAATGAATTATCTCGAAAAGGGGTGTAACTGTTATCCAGTTACTTTGCTGTTGAAGACTCATCCAGTACCCTGGATGGTATTAGGTATTCAAATGATCTCACTTGAAGTACCTTATTGGTAAGAGATCTCCGATTGATATCAATCAAGTGCTAAATTGCTAAATACTAGTCAATCAACAATACCTAAATGTCCGTCTATATTCCTCAGGTGATATTTTTGTGTTTTGAGTGTAAAAATGACTTAGAGAGAACATATTTTACTATATAGCGTCCTAATTAGTGCATGTAAGAAATAGCTCAGATAGTGATATAAATGTTACAATACTTTTATTAAGATATAACTATTATGCTGGCAAATGGCTATTTTTAGCTACTACAAGCGTGTAAATGTGATGGCGAACATTGGAAATCCAAGAAAGTCTAGATGTAAGGAATAGTGGTTCAATGCAATAAAAACCGAAATACACGTCATATTTTCACAGAAGTCAACATAATACTTTCAAGTACTAGTTTGTGGGCATTTTTTCAAGCCCCAAGAGAATAGTGGGCGTTTACATACATGAACCACTCATGAAAGGCACCAATGTAAGGTGCCTGGATATCTGTAAAGACCAGTCAATTTGACAAAATATGCCAATGAATCATGGTCAAAGTACTAAAAATCCAACGGTTTATTGACAATATCAATTGTATTATTACAAGAGGGGTTACCTTTTTTGGACAATGATCGCTATATTAATTTCACTGTCGCTTTGGGTTTGACGGGAATTTATGTGAAGATTATGATTTACGACCAAATAAAAACTGACCAGCTATCCTGTAACCCGGTCAAGTTTCGGATAGAGACTACGATAACGTTGTGCCCGATACACGGAATACCGTACCTTTGGATCATAAATTTCCAGCTCCCATATCTTTTTAGTGTCCTCGCCATAAGTTACTTCCAGAATACGCGCCCACTGATGGCCGCCAAAAGTGTTCATAGGTTTGCCTTCAGGGTCTTTGAAGCGGCCGCCATCAGCAATTAGCACGTTTCCCGTCTCAGTTAGGTGATCGGCATCGGAGATGAAAGGAGAGACAAAGTGCTCCTGATCTGGCCCGTAGCTCCAGATTTCTTCCACGGTACCGGCTTCTGCGTCCACACGATATTCCACGGCACGACTGAAACGTTCCTCTGCAGGCATCGGTTCCTGAGGAGGGATATTTCGGCCGGCGCCATTGTCGAATAACAACAGGGTGCCGCGCGGAGTCATTTCCAGGCCATGCTGATGACAAGGCCAGGTCATTTCACCCTTTGGTTGTAGCAGTTTTTCAGACCATGGTTCGTTCCAGCCAACGGGGTCACCAAGAATCCAGATGAGCTCCCCTGTTGCCATGTCTATCTTGTAAATCGCGCACTGTTGATATGAGGAGACAATCAAGGCGTCTTCTTCCTCAATATAGTAAAGTGCGTTGGAGTGGGTGATATCGAATGGTATGGAGTCGTACATATTCTTGTAAACTCTTTCGTAAAAACTGCGATTCAAAGAACCCGAACCCAGTCGATGGGGATCCAAAATGTCAACCGCTGACCATTTCCTGACGGTGCTGCCATCAGGGGCAAACTCGATCAGTATGTCACCAGCCACCTGTGCAGGCGCCCTTTTGGTACCGGGTAGATATTCAGACGGGAAGTCATCGAATTCAGACACTTCCAACCCCAGCCCAATGAAGTTTCCAGAGGTTAATTCAATTACGTCATGGTGAAAGGCATCCGTAGCCACCGGTATACTACCTGCTGCCAATTCGCCTGTAATACTGCCGGAAGTGTGCCATTCTCGCAGGAAATTACCCAGCATGTCAACTTCATACATGCGACCATCATCATGACCCATGACCATCAGGTTACCATTGTGCATGCGACGTGGTTCACCAATGAAAGTTTCAGTTTGTAGGTACCAAAGCACCTCTCCCGATTCATCCACTACCACTGCAAGTCCCCAATTTTGGTCGTCATCGAACTGACCGGTCCAACGGAAAACGTTGATCATAGTTACCCCCGGTTCCTTGTCTTCCAGGCTGTTGTTATAGGTTAATTCTATGGGAGGAAAGTCATCGGGTAGCGGCGGTGTCTCAATCTCCAGAGGTTCGAGTACGGTTTCTCTTCCCTTTTGGTCGCGGATAGTGACGGTGACGGTATGTGTCCTTCCAGGTCGCAACCCCAAAACCAATGTTTGGTGCTCTGTTCGTGGCTCATCGTCCGGAGTTACAATTTGTTGATGTTCACCGTCTTCAATCAGGAGGGTTGGCACCACCGGTCTGTCTGAGGTGAAGGTGAGGATACCGGCCAGGGGTGCCTTCTTATTAGGATTTGCCACAAGGGCCACGTCATTTGCTACCGGCGGTCCGGCGCAGCCAAGTAAAAATGCTAGTGACAATGTTGTGGTAATCAAGCATAGAAAACCCTTGTTGGTTACTTGTTGTAAATAATGATTCATATGTGGATGGATTTTGTATTTTTCATTAATGTAACACTCTATTTAAATATTTCCATACCAACTGACCGATTAATAAGATCACTTATTCAACAGAATTACCCCAGCATCTTTTACATAAAGTTCCCATTCGGATAACAACTCCTTATATTTTTCAGGATATTCAAGGGCCACATCATTCAGCTCAGTAGGATCTTCGTCCAGGTTGAAAAGCTCAAATTTTCCTTTTCCAAAAGGAGCTTCCACTTTGGTGATTTTCCAGTTATCTTGTCTGAGCGCACATCTGCCAAACAATTCCCATCCCATGACATAATCATTTTTATGAACATTATTCTGCTCTTCCCGCAAGAAAGGGAGTAATGAATTACCCATATAGGGAGCTAGTGGACGATTGTCATAAGATGACGGATAGGTCCCACCTGCTAGTTCCAAAAATGTTGGGGCCATGTCCATCACTGTGGTAAAGGCCTTTAAAAGACCTCTCCCCTGCTTTTGGTAGGGCATCTTAATAATCAATGGAGTGTGAATTCCGCCCTCGGTAGCATAACCTTTATACAATCGATAAGCAGCACTTGAGGCATGGGCCCATTGAGGTCCGTATCCCACGAAAGAGTTGGCAGTACCCATGGCTTGGTAATGGTCGAGTCCATCTGGAGTCATATTAGCTTCAAGTACTGCAGCCCCGTTATCTGAAAAAAATACAAAAAGCGTATTATCAAAT
Source organism: Flammeovirgaceae bacterium (assembly GCA_003229495.1). Classification (GTDB taxonomy): domain Bacteria; phylum Bacteroidota; class Bacteroidia; order Cytophagales; family Cyclobacteriaceae; genus SZUA-3. Next base: position 7,600 of record QIEB01000182.1, on the reverse strand, counting down.
TCATCAATCTGCTTCAGGTACTCTATCAAACGTCCGATGTTGTAATCCAAGTTATCAACCATTCCGGCATAGATCTCCATTTTATGGGCTTCTGTCCTTTGCTGCTCTTCATTAAGCGATTCCCAGGGAAGCAATGGTTCATCTGAGATGTTGTATAGGGCCCCTTTTAGATTAGGTAGTTTTGGTATTGTGGCATTGTTTGGTATGATTCCTTTTTCTTTTAATCCCTGAAAACGACGGGACCTTAAACTATCATACCCGATGTCATAGAAGCCATTATATTTTTCAACATGTTCCATTGGGGCCATCAATGGCCAATGAGGCGAGGTATAAGCGGCAAAAAGAAAAAAGGGTTGGTTATCGTCCCGGTCTTCCTCTATAAACTGGATTAATTTATCGGTATATAAATTGGTCGAATACTGCCCGTCGGGATAAGTTGTATAACCGTCATCTTCCCAAAATCGATTTTCTCGGTAGGGAATGAAATGATTGGTATAGGCATCCAGTAAGGTATAGGACCTTTCGAACCCTTTGGCATGCGGGCTTTGATCAGGGGTCAAACCCAGGTGCCATTTACCCGCTATGTAAGTGTGATACCCCTGATCTTTCAGCAGTTGTGCCACTGATACCACCCGATCATTCAGATATCCCTCATATCCGGGCTGGCCGATCTGTTTGCGTATTTGTGGAACACGTTCCGCCATATTACCCAGCCCGGCAATGTGATTATCGGTTCCGGACAGAAGCATGGCCCTGGTGGGTGAACAAGTAGCGGCCGTATAGAAATTGGTTAAAATTTGTCCTTGTGTGGCTAACGCGTCAATGTTTGGAGTAGCAATTTCGCTCCCAAAACATCCAAGGTCCGAAAAACCAAGATCATCAGCCACAATTAATACAATATTCGGTGGTTTTTGACTGCTGGTGGTTTGTTCACCCTGACAGGAGAAGCAAAGAAATAATAACATGACTCTTATGATTGCTGCAAACTGGCGGGAATGGGGCACTTTGTTGGTTATGGTTGTGAGTGATATGTGCGATGAGTTTTTAGTTGGGACAATCTATTTGGTTTTTCGAAAACCCACATTTAATTTTAAGATAATCATTAAATTTATACTATCATTAATATAAAGAACAAGCATTTCCTATATTCGACTAAAAACTCAGTGCCGGCCCCACCACCACGTAAAATCTACCTACTGGTACTTTTGACAACTACTTTCCTTCTCTCAAAACAGCCCATTTTCGCCCAGGAACTTGAACCCAGGGCCCTATCCAACCTGCCGGTGGGAATGAATGCTACAGTTATTGGATACGGGTTTGCCAGCGGCAACATACTTTTCGACCCTGGTCTTCCCCTGGAAGATGCTATGGCTAATTTTCATTCGATAGTCGGAGTATATGTCCGGGCGATTAATTTTTTTGGACTTTCAGGAAAAGTGGATGTAATAGTACCCTACGGAATAGGAACATGGAGCGGAGTGTTTACCGGGGTTGATACGGCTACCTCAAGATCAGGATTTGGTGATATTAGGTTTCGGATTTCTTTCAATTTTCTGGGGGCACCGGCATTAAAAGCTAAGGATTTTGCTGAATATAGACCCGATAAAATCTCTGGTTTTAGTTTGCAAATTATTGCTCCAACCGGACAGTATTTCCCCGATCGATTGATCAATCTCGGCTCCAACAGATGGGTAATCAAACCCCAGTGGGGTTTTGCAAAGCACTATGAAAAATGGATTTGGGAGACCTACCTGAGGGTCTGGATTTTCAGTAATAACAATGATTTCTGGGGTGGCAACGAGATAAAACAAAAACCGTTGTACGCTATAAAATTCCATAGCATCCGTAAATTCAAAAACAAATCCTGGCTGGGACTAGACTTAGGCTACGGCAATGGTGCCAGAAGCATTATCAATGATGAGCTAAAGGATAATAGGACTTCCACTCTCCGGTTTGGTGTGTCTTATGCCATTCCGCTTGGCCCACAACATAATATTAAACTTACCTGGGTATCAGACATTACATTGGAAAAAGGTGCAGATTTCGACGCTTTAGGTATAAGTTATCAATACGGGTGGTTGAAATAATAGCGGCCGTATAACTACTATTTTTTCCTTGAATGAAAACTTCAGGTTCTCCAAGACGCCGATCCGAAGCTTAAATCATTACCACTTGATCACCTCGGTTTATTGTTCCAGGGGTAATTACCACCGCATAAACTCCTGCACAAGGGAAAAGGCCACTTTCTCCTACCTGAAGTCTATTATGTTGAACCAGTGCCCGCATAATTCCAGTATCTTTTGAAAGCCCCTGCTGCTGCAAGGTGGTCATGACACATCGGGGATCAGGCATGGTCACCGCAATACGCAAGTCGTCTCCCAATAAAAACTGTTGTCCGATCCAGTCATTTTCCATAAAACCAACCTCATCGGTCTTAAGCACAATATTCATACGAAACCGACGTGGGTCGAAATTGCACTCCGGTTGAAGTTCTGAGAGTTTTTCCAAGGTACCGGTAGTAATCACAGAAAGTGGAAAAAGGTCAAAAAACGACCCTGCCGGAACCGGTGAGTCCATACCCATTTCGTTGAAAAATGCTGCACCTAGTTTTTGTTCCACCATCTTACCTCTGTTACCAAAGGGATCTACCCCTTCCACATCCGGATGATACTGATCTATGGTAAAATCAGGCGGGGCAGTCTTTGCAACTATGATTTTCTGTTTAAAGTAATCCGATAAAACGCCGTCAATTTCGGCGGAATTGGTACGGGTTACAGTGCCATTTGGTAAGGTAATTTCTGCCGGTGGTAACTCACTTTTGGGATGAGGCTGTTCAATAAATTTGGCGCTGCATCCTAACAGATCAGGAAACAGCCTAACGCTTTTGGCGCTTACTACCTTGCCTGTTTCTTTATCAATAAGCGCATAACCCCGATCGCCTATTAATCCTGCTTGCCCAATTTCAGCCACATCAATTTGCTCTCCACCCAGGGACTTAACAGGAAACCTCCAAAGCGCATCTACGGTTCCTAAGGGACTTGATCCATTCATCTGTATAAGATAAACATTGAAAATAGCATACCAGGTATTAGTATAAGGTAAATATAATATTCAATTAAAAAAAACCGCGCCAGTCTATCACCACATCTACCTTAGGAGGCAGCAACTTATACACTACGGTACAGACCAAAAAGGCCAACATGGAAGATTTAGGGTATTAAATATTTAGATGTATATACAACATATGTGTAATAAGCTTATTCCAATAATGCTTGTTCCAATCGACGAATACCGGCGCTAATAGCACTTCCCACCTTGTCCTCAATCTGTTTTTGAATATCATCCCAATCCGCCTTCATACTTTCCACTTTTGCTTTACCCTGTTTGGTCAGGTGAAGGGAAAGGCTTTTATAGCCATCTACTTTAGTGGTGTCAATCAAACCCATCTTCTTAAGTTTTTGCAAGTCTCGACTAAGTGTGGATCTCTCTAGTATCAGTTTTTTACCAATCTCCACCTGGTGAATACCTGGGTTGCCAGCTACGGCGAATAGAATGTTGAGTAAGCTGATATCAATTCCATGACCCTTTAAATGTTCGTTGTAGCGGTTTGACATCAATCGTCCCAGGCGCCTGAAGCGCATCGCCATACAATCTTTAAATTCCATAGTTTCTTCCATCTTTCTAATTCTTTATACGAAGGTAATTAAATTATGTTGTATATACACTATTGATTATATCAATAATTTAATTTTAATTTCCTATTGCATCAACTCTATGTACATGGGTTCAGGAGTGCGCTCTGATCATTTAATTGTTTATCTTGACCACCAGCTTCTTTAACTGCCTGAATATACTTTTGGCCCAATGGATTCACCACAGATATTAAAGAAATTTTTGATCTGGAGGGTTAAGCACCTATCCAACCAGCAATTTATTTTTATACTGAGCATCCTGGTAGGGTTGGCCACAGGATTTTCGGCGGTTATTATCAAAAACTCCGTGCACTTTATCCAACAATTTCTGATTCATGGATTCGTACAGGACTACTATTATTACCTGTATTTTATTTATCCCACCATAGGCATATCTCTTGCCGTGATATTTATAAAATACTTTTTAAAGCGGCCGGTAGGACACGGTATTCCCAGTACTTTATATTCCATTTCTAAGCGAAATGGTATAATCCCCAGGCTTAACATGTTTTCTTCTGTTATTCCCAGCGCACTGACCGTGGGATTTGGAGGGTCTGCCGGTCTGGAAGGACCAACTGTTGCCACAGGAGCCGCCATTGGATCCAACATTGGGCAACTGTTACACCTCAACCACAAGCAAATTATTTTGTTACTTGGATGTGCCTGCGCAGGGGCATTATCAGCGATTTTTAAGGCTCCCATTGCAGCCATCGTATTCGCCCTGGAGGTAATTATGTTGGACCTTACCATGGCCTCATTGGTTCCCTTACTAATAGCTTCGTTGTCAGCTGCTTTGACCTCTTACTTTTTCCTGGGTCAGGATGTGCTGTACCCCTTTGAACTGGCCGATGAATTTATTATGCTTGACTTTCCCGTGTACATTTTACTGGGAATAACCACCGGCATAGTCTCATTATATTTTATTAGAGTTTATATTTTCATTACCGAAGCATTTGAAAATATAAAAAGTTTCTATGTGCGGTTATTGGTGGGTGGTTTGGCACTGGGAGTGCTTATCTTTTTTCTTCCTTCTTTATATGGTGAAGGGTATGCAGAGATCAATCAAAGTTTACATGGCGACCTTAGTTACCTGTTTAAGAACACTCTTTTTTCCTTTCAAGAAAACGCCTTGTTAGTGATGGGACTTTTGCTGGCCGTGATCATTTTTAAAGTGATTGCCACTTCAATCACTTTTGGCAGCGGAGGAATTGGCGGTGTATTTGCCCCGTCTTTGTTTATCGGTGCAAATACCGGGCTCTTGCTGGGAAAAATATTGAATTATTTCGATTTTAAAGTTTACTCTGAGAGCAGCTTTGCCCTGGTAGGTATGGCAGGTTTAATTGCAGGCGTGCTGCACGCACCGCTAACGGCCATTTTTCTTATTGCTGAAATCACCGGTGGATACGATCTAATTCTGCCGCTAATGATCACCGCCACAATATCTTATACTACTCTTAAGTATTTTGAAAAGAACTCAATTTACACCTTCCAATTGGCCAAACGTAAAGAACTGATTACACATCACAAAGATAAAGCGGTGCTTTCCCGAATGAAGGTAGTAAAACTTATAGAAGACGATTTCACTACCGTAAACGAAGAAGCAAATCTGGGCGAACTGATAAAAATAGTGGCCAAATCACATCGCAATATATTTCCCGTGATCGATAATGAAAATACCCTTCACGGCTTCATCACCTTAGACAATATTCGCGATATTATGTTCAAACCAGAATTATATGAAACCGTTCTGGTTAGAAACCTGATGACGGTTCCGCAAACCTTCGTGCACCCTGATGATTCTGTGGAAACTGTGGCGGAGAAGTTCCATACCAGCGGCAAATACAACATTCCGGTATTGAAGGATGGTAAATATTTAGGATTTATTTCCAAAGCCAATCTATTCTCCTCCTACCGGAAATTACTAAAGAGCTTTTCCGAAGAGTAACAGAGTTAAAATGCTTCGCCAAAGTTAAAGTATAGACCGTTCTGCCGCTTGTTAAATCCATCCGATCCCTTACTAAGCCCTATTGCGTAGTCAATTCGAATATTGACCCTGGATTGCGGATTAAACAGTATACGCAAACCGCCACCAACCCCGAGGTTAAAGTTATTAGTCTGAAAATCGGAAACACTGTTAAATACTTGAGCTCCACCAATAAATCCAACCAGTCCCAACCTTTTCCAGAACTGCGACAATTTTGCATCAGTTCCCTCTGCCCAAAATGGAAGTCGATATTCCAATTCAAAAGCAACCATGTGGTGGTCCTGGTAGGTACCCTTGAAATATCCCCGTATGAATTTGTCGCCGCCCACCCTGGAAAGTGCCCGCATTGGGGTTTCGTCGTTAGTTAAGTTTGCTGACCCATAGGCACGGACCGCCAGGGTTTGATTTTTGCAGGTATTGATATAATGTCTGGCATCAAGGATGAAAGTAGTAAATTGATAGTCACTTCCCAGAAAACGCTGATAGTTTAAATTATTTAGAGTGATCAAACTACCTTTTATAGGGTTTAATGGTTTATCCCGAGTATCGAAAAGCAGCTGAATTCCGATTCCTGAGCGAACCCCATCCACCGCCATATCTTTAATCACTAAAGCATCATCATTGATGAAATAATGCTCATCTGAGGTGATCTCCATCCGGTATAGATACTCCATATCGTATTGTAGTCCAAAGTAGAGGTTGGGTCTGAGTTTCCGAAGTACCACAGGAGAAAATTTGATACGGTCAGAGTCAAAATTAAGGTAATTAAGGGTATCTGGTACACCTGCTCCATCGACCTCAACGACTATTGCTGCGGCCCTGTTTCCCAGGCCGTAATTACGGTCTGGAAATCGGTTATAAAATGCCTCGCCACCTATACGCCATAGGTTCTTTGAAGTAAATAACTCCCACCTCGTTTCAATGATTATCTGGCTGTTCAAGGTATACACAGCCACGAACTCCAGGTTGGATATGGGGGTCGACACCTCTCCTTTCGCCAGATCGAAGTATTTAATCCCGATGACACCTAAGGTAAGATTGGTTTCAGGGGAATAACTGATTGCTGGAAAGATATCCAGGCGTTTAAATGTTCTCTTTGCGATGGTATCTGCCGCTTCTGTGCTTTGGTCCTGTCCACTCACAGGAATCACCAACAAGACCAGGGTCAGTACCACAAATAAAAGCACATGAATGAACTTTCTTAACATCTCAGCCTTAATTACAAAAGTGTTGAGCTCATAGTATTCTGAACTATAAATATGTTCTGCACCAAAGAGAAGGATTATAACATATCGCTCAAATGTTGGTAGGAATGTTGCAAGCGGGTATAGAGCCTAATTCCTGAAGGGGTACTGGTCAGTTTTTCTCTTCCTATAGAAAATAGGTAAGCATTTTTCCGAAGAGTAAACACCAGAAATTAACTTATTTTAGTTAATTTTTAGATTCAATTTTAAATTGAAAAGCAAACACATTTCTCACCAAATCTCTGTGTTATGGATAAGCAGCATTATCATGGTTTTTGTATACCTGTCTACATAATATCCTCGCTGTTATTTTTTCTCAGTATTTCCACTTTTGCTCAACAGACCAGCAATACCGAGAAAAATAACAAAAATATCAGCAAGGACTCCACAGAAAATAAGGTTAAAACTATTTCTGAAGTGGTAAAGTCCTGTCTAAAATACCCAGGCTTGTTTAATCTCTACCAGGATAGCACCAATGGTAAAGTATATATGGAAATAAGCGAGGATAAGATCGATAAAGAATTTATTCATTTCTTTCATGTAGAAAATGGCCCAATGGATGCCGGTTGGGTTAAGGGCACTTACGGTCGGGAATCCATCATTAAGATCAAGAAGTATTTCGATAAAATAGAATTTGTCGGCCAAAACCCCCACTACTATTTTGATCCGGACAACCCTAT
>QIEB01000580.1 GCA_003229495.1 Flammeovirgaceae bacterium | reverse complement strand
TAAGTTCTAATTACTAAGCGACAAACTCTGTCCCCGAAAACTACAATTATTGAATTCCTATTATCTTTGTACCAGCAGAATAATCAACTATGTACGGTAAACTCAAACAACAACTCTCCCAGGAACTCGATACCATCCGAGAAGCAGGTCTATACAAAACTGAAAGGGTAATTACCACACCCCAGGGTGCCGTGATCAAAGCTGATGATGGAAAGGAAGTAATAAATTTTTGTGCTAACAATTACCTGGGCCTTTCTTCTCACCCAAAAGTAATTCAGGCTGCCAAAGCAGCGGTTGACAGTCATGGTTACGGAATGTCATCCGTTCGGTTTATCTGTGGCACTCAGGACATTCACAAGCAGCTGGAAGCGAAAATATCTCAATTTCTGGGTACTGAGGATACAATTTTATATGCCGCTGCTTTTGATGCCAATGGCGGGGTTTTTGAGCCGCTGTTAACTGCTGAAGATGCCATTATTTCAGACACACTCAATCACGCTTCTATTATTGATGGAGTACGGTTGTGCAAGGCTCAACGGTATCGCTACAAACACAATGACATGGAGGATTTGGAGGAGCAGTTGAAATTGGCTTCGGCTCAACGACACCGGATCATAGTAACTGATGGGGTGTTCTCTATGGACGGGACTATTGCTCAATTGGACAAAATATGTGACCTGGCAGATAAATACCAGGCCCTGGTGATGTCAGATGAATGCCATTCCACAGGTTTTATAGGGGCCACCGGCCGGGGAGTTCATGAATATCGTGGTGTGATGGGAAGAGTAGATATCATTACCGGGACTTTTGGAAAGGCGCTAGGCGGGGCCTCGGGTGGATTTACCTCAGGCCATAAAGAAATAGTGGGAATCCTTCGTCAACGTTCTCGCCCCTATTTATTTTCTAATACCCTGGCTCCTTGCATTACAGCCTCGTCTATCACAGTCTTGGACATGCTGACTGAAACCACTGAACTTCGGGATACATTGGAAAAAAACACCAAATATTTCAGGAAACAGATAACCGCTGCGGGATTTGATATCAATCCTGGAGAACATCCTATAGTCCCCATCATGTTGTATGATGCGGTTCTGTCACAAAAGATGTCCCAAGGTCTTTTGGATCTAGGGGTGTACGTAATCGGGTTCTATTACCCAGTAGTGCCTAAAGGTCAGGCCAGGATCCGGGTACAGATCTCTGCAGTCCACCAGAGGGAACATCTGGACAGGGCAATAGAGGCATTTACTGCGGTGGGTAAAGAGTTAGGGGTAATTGATTAAACTTTGGCAATTTCCTGATCTTTATCAGGTTCAGACACAACTTCACCTTTTTCAAGAGGTTTGGATTGCTCATCTTCATAAAGATAGTTATTGATAGCAGACCGCAGTTCCTGGGTAGAAAGGTTATGCATTATTTTACCATTCCTTGCCAATGACATTTGACCGGTTTCCTCAGAGACCACCAGTACCAGAGTATCTGAGGCCTCAGACATCCCCAGGGCCGCCCTATGCCGAAGTCCGTATTGGGGGGGAATATTTTCCTGTTCAGTAAGAGGAAGGATACATCTTGCAGCCACGATCTTGCCTTGGTAGAGAATCACAGCGCCATCGTGAAGTGGGGAGTTTTTGTTAAATATGGCCAGAAGCAGCCGTTTAGAAATATAAGCATCAATTAGGTCACCGGATTCCGTATAAAATTTTAGCGGTGAATCACGGGAAAAGATAATCAGTGCCCCGTTGTTTGCTCCTCCGAGACTCTTAGCTGCTTCAATCACCGGTGTGATGTCGACTTTGTCAATGTTTTTGTGACGCCCCAAAAGATTGTTTAACAGTGTTTCCCGGTCCACGGAGGTAGTCTTTCCGATCAGCAACAGGAATTTTCTGATCTCCGGTTGAAACAGGATGATCACAGCAATTACCCCGACCCCCATAAACTGTCCTAATATAGAGGAAAGTAACTCCATTTGGGCGGCTTTAACCACCAGGAATATCAGATAAAGCGACAAGAAGCCAAGAAATACTTTGATGGCAACACTTCCACGCATCAGCTTGTAGATCTGATAGAGCAAAACACTGACCAATCCAATGTCGATAAAATCTACCAGTTTGATCTCCAGGAACCCAATTTGAAAAAGTAGTGTCACGGATAAGTTCGTTTAAAAAGGCTGACTGTTTCGCGCGCAGCCCGTATATCATGAACACGCAGGATGGAGGCCCCGTTCATCAGAGCTATGGTATTTAGCACACAGGTCCCTGTCAGGGCTTCACCCGCTGACATTTTCAGGGTCTTGTAGATCATGGATTTACGTGAAAGGCCGACCAGCAGCGGAACATTCAATTCTTTAAAATAACCCAAATTTTTCAGTAAAACATAGTTCTGGCTGGTGGTTTTGGCGAAACCAAAACCGGGGTCCACCAGGATGTCTTTTACTCCAAGAGTAATTAATTGCTCAATCCGGTCAACAAAGTACTTCATCACCTGAGTGATAAGATTTTCATAGTCTGTTTTATAGGACATGGTACTAGGATCACCACGCATATGCATTAATACATATGGGGCCCCTCGCTCTGCCACTATCTGGAACATTGACGGGTCAAGATTACCTCCACTGATATCGTTCACTATATCTGCCCCGGCATCAAGTGCAGCGGCTGCCACATCGGATCTGAATGTGTCAATGGACAGGGGTATCTCTGGTGCAAGGGATCTGGCCTGCATTATGGCCGGTATTACTCGTTCTATTTCTTCATGGATAGATATTTTGTCTGCTCCGGGTCTTGACGAGTAGCCGCCAATATCAATAATGTCAGCGCCTTCATTTATCATTTGTTCCAACCTATTGATCAAAGCACTTTCGCCGTTGAATTGATTGCCATCGTAGAAAGAGTCCGGTGTCACGTTGAGAATTCCCATCACCAGAGGATTATCCAGGGAGTAGAGTTTTCCCCTGAGGTTAAGTGTTTTTTTTGAGGAAAAAGGTTTAACTTTCGATTCCATGGTCCAGCCCGGATAGGTTTCTCTAAATTTAGATAAAAGTTGATAAATCAAACAATAGACCAGTACAAACAGGTGGTCAAGCACTGTAAAGAACTTTTTGCCAAGAAAACCAAGGATTATGGAACCGCCTGGAGGATCCTTAGGGCCCCATCCATTACTGACCAGATTTTTATTAAAGCACAGCGGATCCGGTCCATTCAGGAAAAAGGTCAACAGAGAGTTTTAGAAGGCATAAGCTCAGAATTCATTGGTATCGTGAATTATTGCATTATAGCCATCATTCAGATTGCCTGGGAGGAGGGGGAGTCATTAGACATCGAATACCAAAAGCTAGAACCTCTTTACGATCAAGCCATAGGTGAAGTGATCGATTTACTTAAGAATAAAAATCATGATTACGATGAGGCCTGGCGGGATATGCGCATCAGTTCTATTACCGATATCATATTAATGAAGCTATTGCGCGTAAAGCAAATCGAAGATAATCAGGGCCAGACCCTGGTATCTGAGGGAGTGAAAGCAAATTATCAGGATATCATAAATTATGCTATTTTCTGCCTGATAAAACTAAATCAAGGCGAATCATGAATTGGGTAAAATCAGCAGCACGTTTCCTGGTGGGAGGGCTGTTTATCTTTTCCGGTTTGATTAAGGTGAATGATCCGGTTGGGACCGCTATAAAACTGGAGGAGTACTTCAATGTGTTCAGCAGTGATTTTGCTTCATTTTTTGGAGCTTTGGAGCCTTATGCCTTATATTTCTCTCTATTTCTGGTGGTTTTGGAAGTGGCAATAGGAATAGCTGTTTTGATCAATTTCCGCATGCCAACTATTTCCTGGATATTGCTGTTGTTAATACTTTTTTTTAGTTTTCTGACTTTTTATTCTGCTTTTTTTAATAAAGTAACGGATTGTGGCTGTTTCGGAGATGCCATTAAACTAACTCCATGGGAGAGTTTTACCAAGGATATAATATTGCTGTCACTGATTTTGGTAATATTTCCTTTTCGCCACCAGTTCAAGCCCATGTTTGAGAAACGAATAGGTGATCTAATCATTGGACTGGTAGTAGTGGTCAATGTTTATTTAGCCATTCACGCTGTTAGACACCTTCCATTCATTGATTTCAGGGCCTATAAACCGGGCACCAGCATTCCTGCAAGTATGGAACCTTCAGAACCCCTGAGGCATCTTTACATCATGGAAAAAGGTGGAGAAAAATTCGAGATGGAATCATACCCTACCGATACCGCTTATCATTATTTGGACATAGAATTGTTGAATCCGGAGGCCCAGCCTACAATAACTGATTACAGTGTTTGGAATACCGATGGGGAAGATGTTACCGGACAGACATTCCAGGGTGCACAGTTGTTGATTGTGATACATTATGTGGATCAAGCGGATGCCTCTATATTTCAGGAGATCAATGATCTGATTAACCAGGTAGAAGGTGAAATAGGTGCTATGGTGCTCACGGCATCTGATGAGAAATCATTTGAAGAGTTTAGACATAAGGTACAACTTGCAGTTCCATACTACTTTGCAGACGCTACGGTGTTGAAGACTATGATAAGGTCAAATCCCGGATTACTGTTGTTAAAAAATGGCGAGGTCAGGGGGAAATGGCATTTTCGGGATGTTCCCACCGCAACGCAACTATTGAAGTTAAGCTTTTAGACCGTGAAGGCTTTTACCATTCCTGACAATATCTATCTATTGGGCATGCCGGGGAGTGGCAAGTCAACCTTGGGCATGGAATTATCTGAGCACTTGAAAATTGAATTTTATGACCTGGACCAATACATAGAAAATCATGCTGGTAAGGGCATTACCCAGATATTTATTGAAGATGGTGAGGACGGATTCAGGGTCATAGAAAACCACTGTTTACAGAGAGTAAGTGAGCAACCTTACCCGAAGGTAATAGCTACAGGTGGCGGTACCCCTTGTTTTCACCACAATATTGATTATATCAATAACAATGGGGTGGGTATTTTCCTGGATGTACCCCTGAAAATAATTGCAGACCGTCTGATCCAACAAGGTACCGACAGACGTCCCCTGTTAAGGGATAAGACCCCAAAGGAACTACTAGCCCAACTACAGGATCACTTTTTCCAAAGAAAGGACTACTATCTAAAGGTCTTAATCCATCTGGAAGGCCCAAGTATTTCAATGAATGATATCATTGAGGAGTTGAAAGCCATTTAACTTTTGGGTTTAAAACTTAAAGCCCAAAGTTAAAACAGCATTTTCCGAGGTGTTTTCAACAAGAGCGGTTGAGGCCTCTGGATAGGGACTGACTGAAGAATTGTAGTTAGACCGCACATACGAAGCATCTGCAAAGAACTTTTTCAACCGCAGCCCCAGTCCTGCGGTAAAGGACTCCCTGCTGCGATCAACACCGTCACCACTATCCAAAGGGTCTTCCTGAAAAGAGTAACCAGCCCGAAGTCGCAGCGATTTAAAACGCAACTCACCACCAACTCTGTAGTTCAAAACAGATCCGTAGCTATCCACCTCCTGATTGGTATCGGAGAAATCAAATTCATTGCTGGTTAATTTCGCTGACCCATAATCTACCCATTCCACATCCGCTGAAATAAAACCAAATTTGTCCAGGAACAAAGCCGCTCCTCCATTCAGTCTGCCAGGAGTTCTGAGACGGTATTTTAAGGGTAGAAAAATTACTTCATCACTTATAACACCGGTATTGAAATCGGCTGACATTGACAGATAAGATTCATCCCGCATCTCATAGAAAGTGGGGGAGGTGTAGGATACTCCCAAGGTAAATACATTCACTGGCCTCAGGATGATCCCAAGGGTTCCGTTGATTCCTGTTCCTTTAAGCAGTCTATCGTCAACCAGCGTGAACTCAGTGAGGTCCGCATCGGTAGGTGTTTCCCGGTAAACCCGTTCTTGGTCTAATCGTAGGGTGTTGACACCAACTGCTGCTCCAATGTAGAACCTATCCGCAAAATTGGCTCCATAGGAGAAGTTGGATTGGTAGTGTCCACCTTTGGTAATTATCATTTCTTCCTGTAGGGTAGGAAACTCATCTGATGGAAAAGCGATCTGGTCAGGGTTAAAAATATCGTAGATATTGCGGTCAAAAAAGAAAGTTGAGTCCCCCGGGGTGTCTACACCAAAAAATCGATCTATCAAGGTGGTTTGAAAAGCCAGAAAGGGAAGTTCCGGTAAAAGATCCGGGTTGTCATATGAATCCATGCCCTGGGCATTGGCCTCATCAACCGCATAGTCAATAAAATCCTCCCTGGTATTGGAGCCCTGATATGCTATCTGGTTTTGAAAATTAGCAATTCGTGAAGTTCCAAATCCAAAAGAGCCACCCTTAAATCCACCGGAGCGTTGTGAAGAAGGTTTTTTATGTATTACCGCTCCTGCATTAGCGAGATAAAAGTTGCTATAATCATTTTTAACAGAAGACCCAAGATAACTTGAGGTATTGTTGATGAATATATACCCTGGGCTGATTGAAAATTCCGAAGAGTTGTAGAAGCCCAGTCCTGCAGGGTTGCCTGAAATAGAACTAATGTCGCCTCCAAGCGCCGTTCTAGCGCCCCCAATTCCCTGAAAGCGGGCGGTGCCGTAGATTTCTTGTTGACTCATAGTGCGGGCAATATCTGCATAGCTTTGCCCATGTGCCGGGGTTTGGTAAAAACAAACCAAGCCCATGCTTATTAATATAAGCGTGTTCAAACGTCTCATAATTTTTAGTTTTAAATTTCCCTGATCTCAGTGGAGTTAGGGGAAGTGTTTGAAAAGTTTACTAACGTTTAATACTCCTGATAGATCCCCCACTGGACCTGCTAGGCAGACTGCGGCTGGGAGAACTGCTGCGAAACGACGAACTCCTGCTGGGAGAACTTCGAATACGGCTGGGAGATGAACTCCTGCTGGGAGAACTTCGAATACGGCTGGGAGATGAACTTCTACTGGGAGAACTTATCCTACCTGAAGAAGAGCTTCTTCGATAATTGCTGCTGCCAACTCTACTTGGCGAGCTGCTTCGACGCGAATAGCTACTCCTGCTCCTTACCCCACTGGAAGCTGGACTTCTATTTGGAGTTTTACCATATCTGGAGGAACCGGAATTCCTTGATGGACTGGTAGAAAAACTTCTGTCGTAATTTGTGGTACGCCGGGTCCCAAATTTACGATCAGGTGTTCGATAAGTGCCACTGTTGAGGGTGCGGCTTCGTTGCAGCAGGCTGGTTTTTGACCCGGTTCGTTCATTGATTAATCCATTGTTCTTTGATTCCAAAGAATGCGTACTGAACCTAGTTCTGGATCCACCAGCCTGGTTATATTGATTGAGGTCCCTGGTGCGCAAATTAGTGCCAGACTGATCGCGCTGACTTATCCTGGCGCTGTTAAGGGTCCTTTCAGCAGTCTGTCTCACACTGTTATCAGCCCTGGACCGAATCCTGCGATTGTTGGAGGCAGCATCAGCTGTGTTACGCTGTCTTATGCCGTTATTGACAATATAGTTAGACCCTCTCGATGATCTCGTTCCATAGCGTACATTTCCGGGATTGGTATTTTCAATACTATTGATTACTACCGCATTGTTATAACTGCCGTAGTAAGAAGGTGGATACCAGGCACTACCATAACCATATCCACCACCGTAGCCATGACCATATCCACTGCCGTATCCATAACCAAATCCGCTGCCGTATCCCAAATCCGCTGCCGTATCCATAACCAAATCCGCTGCCATAGTAGAACGGGTCGTAGTATCGGCCATAGGAAGATCCAAAACCGAATCCAATACTAACGGATAAACCAGATCCCCATGGTCTATAAAAAGAGCTATAAGGACGATAATAAGACCGATAGGCAAATGGGCTATACACCCCATAGTAAGACCGGTATAAAGGATCGAATAAAGTACCCTGATAGTACAATGGATCACTCCAGAATACATCGTCAAAATTATTGGAATAATTGGGGTTGTTGTACCGCTTGGCGGTAGTTGAGTTGTTCCTGAGATAGTCCTCTACCGCTTGTTGAATATATTCATCATCACGATTTTCCACGTAGTACTCGTCTTCGCTATAACCGTTTTCAGTCTGCACTTCAGTTTGTGCATCTTGCGGAAGACCGTAGTCGGGATTTAATGTCTTTGAATTGTAACCAGTACTCACACCACCGTTGTTGGTTTGATCAGGTCTTTGTATTACCGCCATGTTGCCTGGAGTGGACATAATAGGATACCTGTCCCCCTTATTGAAGTATAGGTCGTCATATTCCGAAGTGCCACTTTGAGCATATCTACTTGAGGAACAAGAAAATATTCCGACGGACAAGGCCAGAAGTAGCAGTTGAATGGATAGTAGAGGCTTCATATGCTTTATATTTATATACGTTAAATTACCAACTAAGATCGAAATAAGCCTTTAAAAACTTATATTTGTCGAATCAAATTCAGCTTCTTACTTGTAAGGAGCAAAATTGATGCCATAATTGGTTGTAAATTCTTAAAAAACAGAATTATCGTTATCGAAATTCTGCGTCCCTGTTAACTATAAACACACTAATGAGTAAAGGGTTACCGAAAAGAAGTGAAGACTATTCGCTGTGGTACAATGAGTTGGTAAAGAAGGCAGACCTGGCTGAGAATTCACCGGTCAGGGGTTGTATGATAATAAAGCCTTATGGGTTTGCCATTTGGGAAAAAATGCAGGCGAAATTGGATCAGATGTTTAAGGAAACTGGTCACAGTAATGCGTACTTTCCCATTTTTATTCCAAAGTCCTACCTCAGCAAAGAAGCAGACCATATAGAAGGATTTGCCAAGGAGTGCGCAGTAGTGACACACTACCGTTTGAAACAAGCGGAGGATCGAAGTGGACTAGTGGTAGACCCTGAAGCTAAGCTGGAAGAGGAACTGATTATTCGACCTACTTCAGAAACGGTAATCTGGAATACTTATAGAAACTGGATTCAATCCTATAGGGACCTGCCGTTGAAATTAAATCAGTGGGTCAATGTAGTGCGGTGGGAGATGCGTACCAGGCTGTTCTTGCGAACCACGGAATTCTTATGGCAAGAAGGACACACCGCTCATGCTACCAGGGAAGAGGCTAAAGAGGAAACTCTCAAAATGCTTCAAGTCTATACTGATTTTGTTCAGGATTATATGGCCATACCGGTGATTCAGGGGATTAAAACAGAATCTGAGAGATTTGCCGGGGCGGTCGACACCTATTGTATCGAAACCCTGATGCAAGATGGCCGGGCTTTACAAGCTGGTACTTCCCATTTTCTTGGACAAAACTTCGCCAAAGCGTTTGAAGTAAAGTTTGCCACCAGGGAGGGGGCACTCGAATACGTGTGGGGAACTTCCTGGGGGGTCAGCACTCGTTTAATGGGGGCTTTGATTATGGCCCACTCAGACGACAAAGGTTTAATTCTACCGCCCAGGCTAGCGCCAATTCAGGTGGTGATCGTCCCAATTTTTAAGAATGAAGAGCAGTTGGAAGCGATATCAGCAGCTGTTCAGGGAATTGTTCATCAGTTAAAAGAGCGGAATATCTCTGTAAAATACGACGATCGGGATACCCACAAACCGGGATGGAAATTTGCCGAATATGAGTTGAAAGGTGTTCCGGTAAGAATTGCGATGGGCCCCAGGGACCTTGAAAATTCTACCGCTGAGATTGCTCGCAGGGATTCCTCAGAAAAGCAAACCTGTAATCAACAGGACATCGGTAGTACTGTACAACATATGCTGAGTGGAATGCATAATAGCATTTATCAAAAAGCGCTAAAGTTTCGTGACCAAAATATTACCACGGTGGACTCTTACGAGAATTTTAAAGAAGTTCTGGATACCAGAGGTGGATTTGTCAGGGCACATTGGGATGGAACCATTGAAACTGAACAACGGATCAAGGATGAAACTAAGGCAACGATTCGTTGTATTCCTATTAATGAGGAAGCCAAGGCAGGCATATGTATATATTCAGGCAAATCATCCAGCCAGCAGGTGATCTTTGCCAAAGCCTATTGATTGTTTGCCAATAACGATTTTAGTAGCTTTAGCAAATTACCTGGGTACTTATAAATGGCTGATTGGATTTCCATAATATTGCTGATACTTTGTGGTATCGCTTTTATAATCATCGAGCTAATATTTGTCCCTGGAGTTACTGTCTTGGGCATTCTTGGGTTAGTGGCATTGATAGGAGGGGTTGCTATGAGCTTTACAAGTTTCGGCCGACAAACCGGTTATTTGATTTTGGCTGGCACTTTGGTATTTTCAATTTTGGCCTTGGTTTATAGCCTTCGGGCTGGAACTTGGCAAAAATTTGCCTTAAAATCAAGTATAGATAGCAGGGTTAACGAGAATGAAAAATCAGAACTTCGTGTGGGAATGGAGGGTAAGTCAATTTCCGATTTGCGTCCTATGGGAACTGCCGAATTTCTTGATAAATTATACGAAGTACAAACTAACGGCAATTACCTGGAAGCTGGAAATACAGTAGAAATTGCTAACTTGTCCGATAATAAAATAATTGTAAAATCTATTTAGAGCGTATGGATCTTTTTTCTTTGATTGGCATCTTTTTGGCGATAGTACTGGTATTTATATTCTTGTACTTTATCCCGGTAAACCTTTGGATCACGGCCCGTTTTTCGGGAGTAAAAGTGGGGTTACTTGAACTTATGTTTATGCGTATCCGTAAGGTACCACCCGGGGTGATCATCAGGGAAATGATCACGGCCATTAAAGCAGGTTTACAAGTAACTACCACTGAGTTGGAAACCCATTACCTGGCTGGAGGTCATGTGCCAAGTGTTATAAAGGCCTTGATCTCCGCAGACAAGGCCAATATCACACTATCATTTAAACAGGCAACTGCCATCGATCTTGCAGGTCGTGATGTATTCGAAGCAGTGCAGCTATCAGTAAACCCAAAAGTAATTAATACACCATCTGTTTCAGCAGTGGCCGGAGATGGAATACAACTTTTGGCTAAAGCCAGGGTAACCGTTAGGGCCAATATCGGCAGACTAGTAGGTGGCGCCGGTGAAGAAACCATACTTGCCAGGGTAGGGGAAGGTATTGTCACCTCCATTGGTTCTGCGGCAAAATATACAGACGTGTTAGAGAATCCTGACAACATCTCTAAATTGGTGTTGGAGCGTGGTCTTGATGCGGGTACTGCGTTTGAAATCCTGTCTATTGATATTGCGGATGTGGACGTTCCCAAAGTTGATGCGAATATTGGTGCTAAAATTCAAATAGATCAAGCCAATTCAGACCTTAAAGTTGCTGAGGCAAAAGCTGAAGAGCGCAGGGCCATGGCGGTAGCCAAAGAGCAGGAGATGAAGGCTCTAAGCCAGGAGATGCGCGCCCGGGTAATCGAAGCTGAGGCTGAAGTGCCTAAGGCTATGGCCGAAGCTTTCCGCAAGGGAAATCTTGGCATAATGGATTATTATCGCATGAAGAACATTGAAGCTGATACTGGCATGAGAGATTCAATTTCCAAGGCAGATGATTCTGATGGTGGTAAGGGACCTGAAAAAGATGATTAATCCGGGGGTTAAAGCTTGATAATGTCCCAGGGATACTTCCTGTTTAAAAGGTAAAGATCATTGAACTGATCATAAATTAGTTCATCATACACTGTTGGTATTAATATCTTTCCCTGTTTGCTGATAAGCCCTTGCTTGCCATTTTTCGATGCTTTAAAAAGGCCGTTTTCAAGGATTTGCAAACTACTATATCCGGGATATAGCAGTACTTTGCCATTTTCGTTAACTAATCCAACTCTTTGGCCCTGATAGCAAAAGAATTTGCCTTCCTGAAATCGTTCCAATCGATCGTATTCCAAAGCAAGAATCACCTCACCGGCTTTATTGATTAACCCAAACCTTTGGTTTTGAGAAACAATTGCAAGATCATTAATAAAGTGATCTGCAGTCTCATACAAAGGCTGCACTTTCAATCGTTCCAATCGGTCTACATACCCCCATTTGCCCTTTAACTTCACCGGTGACATATCTTCGCTGAATACGCCAACGTCCTCATATCGATTGGCGATTCGAAGCTTTCCGTTCACATCAATGAATCCATATTGATCATTGATTCGGACTCCAATATATCCCTGGTCCAGAGTTCTCATCTCCTGGATTCCAGTGTCCCGGACAAAAATGCGCCGGGAGATGTCAAAAATACCTTTTCCGTTTTCGTCCTCAAATTGATAGTATTTGGGGTCTTCCTTGAAAACGCTGATCTTTTGGTATTGTAAAGAAAGCATTTGCTCCCCTTCCAATGAGATTAAACCATATTGGTGGTCTTTGTTCTGTTCAATAACCCCGGTTTCTGTAGCTTGAAGTTGGTTAAGTGTATGATAGATTTCCTCCTGACTGGTATTTACTAATCCGTAATGTGTGTTGGTTTTAAAGAGGTAAGTGTTCTTAGTTATTTTTTCGAGTTTGACAAAACGAGGTTTTATCAGCCAGTTTCCAGATTTATCAATCAATCCCCAGCTTCCCAGGTAATTTGCATAGGCCACATCCTCTTTAAAGTCAGCTACTTCCTGATATTGAGGTGGTATTACCTCAGTGCCATTGTTATCAATAAAACCCCAGCTGTTTTGTCTTTTAATGGGAAACAGTCCTTCAGTTGCAGGTCTTATCTCCTGGTATTCCCTGCCGGTAACCTTTTGCAACTCAGAATTAAGCAGGGTCCATTTGTTTTCTTGAAATTCTACACCCAGGAAATAGTCCTTGATCCAAACAGATTTGTTGGTGGTGGGAATCAGTACCTCTCCTGCAGCGTTGATCACCCCAATGCGGCCATCACGCTTAATTACCGCCTTACCATTACTGAATTCAAATACATGAGTTTGAGGAAAAGATTTCACTAATTGCCCCTGGGCGTTTATCAGTTGACTATTTTCCAAACCCAACCCCACCAAAACCCCTTGGTCTGCTTTTTTTAGGTTTTTCAACTGAAGAGAGGCCACAAGTTGGTTTTGGACGTTTTTAATTTCGTAGGTATCAAGCACTTTACCACGAAATTCTTTGCCTTTTAGTTCAACTACATGATATTTGGGATGAACAAGTACCTGGCCGTTGGCATTCACCAGTCCGGTCAGTTCCTGATCCTTGATTATCGCATATTGATTGTTCAGGGGTTTAATCAAGGAGTATTTATACGGAAGGACCTCCTGAAAGGAGATGTCAATCATTCCGTATTTCCATTCGGAATTCACCTTTTTAGAAGCAACAATTAGGTTGTTGAATATGTTTAGCAGCCTGTATTCAAAGTTTAACACTACAATCCCGTTCAGGTCTATAATCCCGTAGCGCTCTTGCTGAAGGATTACATCAAATTTGGATGCCACAATCAGTTGCCTGTTAAGGGGATATAGGTTGAAGTAGCTGGGGGTGGTTATTTTCTTGTTTTTCAGGGTTATCAAGCCCCACAATTCATCTTGTTTATATCCAAGCACATCATTGAGCGGATGAAATTCACCAATAGACCAGCCCAGATCGTCATATTCTGCAGGAATAACAACTTTGTCTTTTGAGTCACGCAGACCTTTTTTATTGTTAACCTGGAAAATAACATAATCTTCCTCAATGATATTTGCGGATAATTTGCTTTGGGTTAAAGACAGGGAAATCAAAAAGACCACCCAAAGCAAAGGCTGTAGTTTACGGATGATTAATCTAGGAAGAATACTTTCCACTCAGGTCTTAATTATATATTAATTCACGCAATTAATGGATAAGTGAGGAGATAGCCAAGTGGATAGGTTTGATTTTAAGGCAAAAACTTACAGGTCTTAGAAAGCTGGCATTATTTCTTTTCCCCTGATATAGTATCTTTTTCAAGGTTAAAAAGGTCGTTTAGAACATCAATCAAAGTTTCAGCATCACCCCTTCTACAGGCTGCCTTCAACTGAAGCACTGGCAGCTTGATCACCTTTTGCATGATACTCTTAGTCAATTTTTCCAACATATCGGATTCATCGTTCGAAGCATCCTTCAAATACCTGGCGATTTCCTCTTTCCTGATCTGCTCTAATGCATTCTTCAACTTATTGATAGTAGGATTTACGCTTATGTCCTTGCTCCAATCATCAAAGTCAGCAATAGCCTCTGCCAAAAGGGCTTCTACTTTCGGAATAGATGACATGCGCCGTTTTAAGGCTTCATCAGCACGTGACTGAATATCGTCGATGTTGTAAAGAAGTACTCCATTGATCTCCTCGATCCCAGTTTCTACACTACGAGGTACACTTAAATCAACAAAGTACTTGAAATTACCGACGGGAAATTTTGATATAAGCTCCCTGTCAATTAATAAATTGTGATTATTAACTGCCGTAACTACCAAATCAATCTCTGAAAAGTGGTCTTTTACAGAATCGAAAGGAATTGACTTGAAACCGCATGTTTTGGCTAGTTTATCAGCTTTGTCCCCTGTACGGTTTGCCAGAAGCACCTGGTAATTCTGAAAGTTCTTATGATCTGAAATGTTCAAGCACAAATCAGTACCCACGTTTCCTAACCCAATGATCATTACCCTGGGGGCCTCCAGATTAACTGTAAGCTCGGCAATTAATTCAAGTGCAGCATAACTGATGGAAGCAGCTCCATCCCTAAATGCGGTTTCCTGTACTACCTTCTTATTGATATAAAAAGCTGTGTGCAGTAGACGATGCAGGAAAGGTCCTGCCATGTCAGCATCAGCAGATAGTTGATAGGCCGTTTTCACCTGATTTGTTATCTGCATGTCCCCAACGATTTGAGACTCGAGGCCTGTAGCCACTCTGAACAAATGTTCTACGGCTTGGAGATGATCTGTGATATTCTCAAAATAACTTTTAAAGTATTCAACGTCTTCAAGGTTATTTTGTAAAGCCAGGATCTTAATCAGTTCTTCACTAAGGTCTTTATCTGATCCGTAATAAATTTCGCTTCGATTGCATGTTGACAAAACCATAACATCTCGAAGGGCAAAAATATCTCGAACACGTTCCAAGACCTGAATAGTTTCCTCCGAGTTTAAGGCCATACGTTCCCTTACTTCCACAGCAGCAGTTTTATGGGAAATACTAATGACTTTGAAATGATTGTGCATGAATACTTCGAGACTAAAGGAGCAAGTTAATACGAAATGCTACAAATTAAACTTTTTCCAGGTTATTTATGATCGTTCTACGTCATAACTTCAGTTCATGCTTAAAAAGTTCATAATATTCCAATTTGAACCTGTCATAAACTATTATCCAGGGTAAAAATCTCGATTTGTACAGAACAATAGTATGTTGGATCCGGAGTAGTTTTGGGTTTTCCAGAACAGAGGCAAATGGTTACCTGGTGTTAATAGCCCTACTTATGGTGATTCATTTCGGGGTTACACGATTCCCCTCTGCTCAGAAATTCGACCTTGAAGATCCTGTATTCCTGGATAGCATATCCCAGATACTTAAAGCATTTCAAGACACATTTCCCGCAAAGCACCACTCCATACGATCATTCGATCCCAATACAATTGCATATGACAGTCTGGTCTCATGGGGACTAGAGCTATTTGTAGCTGCTAATATGATCAAGTACCGGGAATCAGGAGGACGTTTTTACCAACCGAAGGATCTGAAAAAAATTTTTGGAATGACCGATTCTATTTGGATTGCACTAAGTCCTTGGGTTGACCTTGATCCTATGGATTCGGTGCCGGATGCTAATGAACAAACAGCACAAAAGCGACGTTCAAAAAAAGTCACTTATAAAAACACCACCAGGAAAGACCTAAATAAGGTTGACAGCGTTTGGCTACAGGGCATCTATGGCATAGGGCCGGTCTTGAGTAAGCGTGTGGTAAAGTATAGGAATTTATTGGGTGGATATTACTCGATGGAACAACTTAAAGAGGTTTACGGTCTGTCGCCAGAAGTACAGATGAACCTCAACAAGCAACTTTTTGTTAAACCTGACACTCACCTTAACAAGATCAATTTAAATACTGATGATTTTAAAAAAATTGCCTCACACCCCTACATTTCATTCAATCAGGCTAAGGCCATAATTACCTACCGGGATCAACACGGATCATTTCAAAATGTAGAAGAAATAAAAAAGATACATATAATCAACGATAGTACTTATCTTAGAGTTTATCCATATTTGGATTTTTGATTTCGCGCTATTTTTTTTGAATTTGACCTCTATTCAATCATGCATAGAATCCTCAATTCGTATCTGCGCCGCCTGACCAACCTGACGTCCAGGAATAAATCGTTATTGTTACTAAGATTAGCCGCCAGTCGGTTTGTAGATATAAATGAACTTGATTTTCTCAATAGAAAACCCGCTTTTTCGATTGTAGAACAACTTATCAAAAGAAAGAAAGAAGTATTCCTTTGCCGGGTACTGGACAGCCGGGATGAAACCAACAATATGGTAAGTCAAAAACTGCGAAAATTAGCACGTTTTGACCGGTTTGTGTTGGAAGAACGGGGTGCCAAGGATCTTTTCATGGCATGGCCTTTTGCTTGTGGGTCTTTTTCCGATGGCACCCCGGTGCGTGCACCCTTGTTGTTTTTCCCGGTGTCCCTGCACATAGAGGAAAACGGGTGGATTCTAAAAGCCAGAACAGATGAGTATTGTTATTTGAACCGGAGTTTTCTATTGGCTTATGCCTATTTCAATAAAGTTACGGTTGATGAGCAGCTCATGGATTTCAATTTTGAGGAGTTTCCTTCGGAAAGTAGGTCCTTTCGGGTGGCACTCTATGAATTGTTTAAAAATAGTGGAATCGAATTAAATTTTAATCAACAGAATTTCACAGATAATCTGTTGCCATTCAGGGCATTCAACAAGGCTGAGTATAAAGAACACTTTAAGCAAGGAACTATTACCTTGCAGCCTGAGGCAATATTGGGGTTATTTCCACAGGCAGGATCATATTTGGTCCCGGACTATTTGACTCTTCTTGAAGACAAATCCATTTTGGATCTTAGCTCTTTTTTCAGTGGCCAGCATTTTGATGGTGCCACCCATGAATTTAGTTTTTTATCCTCTTTAAAGGAGGAACGAACGGTAACTCCGTTTAAATTAGATGCTTTTCAAGAGAATGCGTTAACGGCTATAAAATCTGGAAAATCCTTGGTAATACAAGGGCCACCCGGTACCGGTAAATCCCAATTAATATCCAATGTAATGGCAGACTATGCATCCAGAGGTAAAAGGGTGCTTCTGGTATGTCAGAAAAGAGCTGCACTGGATGTAGTTTCCGAGAGATTGCAGGAGGTGGGGATGGGCAAATTCATAGCGTTGGTCCATGATTTTAAGAACGACAGAAAGGAACTGTATGCCCAAATTCTGGAGCAAATAGAAAATCTAGATGACTATAAGCGATTGAATAGCAGCCTGGATGCTATTCAATTGGAAAGACAATTCCTACAGGTCAGTCGAAGGACCGATCAGATTACCGAGGAGTTTGAAGAGTTTAAGCAGGCGCTTTTTGACCAACAGGAATGTGGAATATCAGTGAAAGAGTTATATCTGACATCAGAGTTAGACGGACCGTCAATAAACCTGAAACAAGAGTACAAACATTTTCCGATGATCGAGGCGGAAGCATTCAAACGAAAACTGAATGTTTATAATAACTATTGGCAGCAGCTTAATCAACCTGACTTTCTATGGAAAGATCGCAGGTCGTTTCATTCCTTTACCATCAAAGACCTGAAGTCGATAAGCAACTTGATTGATGAGATCAAAAAGTACGCTGATGACACTGTTCAAAAGGCTTCAATAATATTAAATACTACCGTTTCTTTCGAAACTCTGGAGGAAATTATCAATAGTAGGGAAGACATACTCAAGTTTGTCAGCCTGACCAAGGATCCAACGGTATATAGATTTTTTAATCACCAAGTGGACTATAAGGATATTCACAAGCATCATTTGGGCTTGGCGAACATCGAACGGGTAGTGCTCAATTGCTATAAAAAGGAGGGCCCCGAAGTAAGCATCCCCACAAGTGAATTAGGTTCGTTTCAGGAGATTATTCAACAACGGATTGAATCCCGCAAAAATATATTCAAATGGCTTAATTGGAATTTGTTCAGCAAAGAGAAAATGCAGTATCAACGGGTACTGAAGGCCAATGGCTTGTTGAAAAATCCTGATGGTTTCAGCATGCTGCTGGAGAAGATGGATAATCGTCTTAATCTGGAACATAATTTATCGAAACTTAAAGCGTACTCCTGGCTAAAGGAAATACCAACAACGTACCATCAGGTTGATTTCCAAGCCTGGTTTTATTATCAAAAGAAGGCCATCGAAGCACAAAAAATCTTCGTTAGTCAGCGCAATTTTAATGAGTATTTTAACGTATCAAAGCTGTCATATGAAGACCTGAAAAAGTTGTTAGAAGAGCTTCTTACCATACTTACTGAACTTCCTGAAAAGAAAAAGGTGTGGATTAGGTACTTACTGCCAAAGCAAATCGCATTCATTTTGGGTGATCTAAAATTGAAAAAAGAACTGCAAGGGTCTTTGAACAAGGAATTCGAAAATTTATGTGAATTCGATAAGTTGGAGCAAAGCTTTACTGCCACCGAAAAATCTGCCATTGCAAAGCTTTATGAACTTTGCTCGGAAAAAGAGGGGATCGATGTGGTGGTTTTGTTTGATAACAGTTTGAAACTTGCATGGATAGAACACATTGAGGTGAAATATCCATTGTTGAGAATGGTATCTTCATTGAAACTGAAGCAGTTGGAAGAGGAATATCGGAACCAGGTAAAAATGAAGTTCGAAATCAGCCAGGAGATATTATTGTTAAAGCTGCGAGAATATGTATACAAGGATGTCAAGTATAACCGGCTAAACAATATGATTTCGTACCGGGACCTTAGACATCAGGTTTCCAAGAAAAGGAGAATTTGGCCTATTAGAAAACTTTTGTCACATTTTAGTGATGAACTATTCACATTAGTTCCATGCTGGTTGGCTAGCCCGGAATCAGTAAGTGCCATCACTCCTATGAAAGTGCTGTTTGATTTGGTAATCTTTGACGAAGCTTCCCAGTGTTTTGCTGAAAAAGGAATCCCTTCCATTTACCGGGCCCGCCAGGTAGTTGTCACAGGAGATAGCAAACAGTTGACTCCAAATGACTTGTATACCATCAGATGGCAAGAGGAGGATCCAGAGGACATTGATCTTGAAATTGATTCTTTGCTAGACCTTGCCAGTAAACACCTTCCTCAGATTCCTCTTCAAGGACATTATAGAAGTAAGTCCCTGGACCTGATCGCATTTTCCAACCAACATTTTTACCAGGGGAAATTAAGAATGCTTCCAGATTACCAGGTTATCAAGGAAGGGGCGCCTGCTATCCAATACATAAAGATTAATGGTTTGTGGGAACGGAGCATTAACCAGAACGAAGCTATGGAAGTAGTGATGCTGGTAGATAAAATATGCAAGGAAACACCTGATAAAACCATTGGTATTGTAACCTTTAATATTCAACAACAACAATATATCATGGAGTGCCTGGAAGACCGGGCCATCCAATCCGCCCAGCCATTACCCTCTACTTTGATCATAAAGAATATTGAAAATGTACAAGGTGACGAAAAGGATATAATTATTTTCTCCATTGGTTACGCCCATGATATTAAAGGTAAACTGAGCATGAATTTTGGTAGCCTTAATGCAGTTGGAGGAGAAAACCGGTTGAATGTTGCAATTACCCGGGCAAGAGAGAAGGTCTACGTGATCTCCAGCATAATGCCAAAGGATCTTAAAGTTGGGGAAAGTAAGAATGAAGGTCCCAAATTGCTAAAGAAATACTTAAGTTATGCCTGGGAAATTTCTGAAGGTATTCCTCAGCAAATGGTATCTGAAGACAATCAGTTCCAAAGTAGTTGGTACCTAAAGAAAAAACTCAAAGCTATGACGTTTCCAAACAACGCTCATTCCTTAGAGGAATCGCTCCCATTTGCCGATCTGGTACTTCGCCGGAACACTCAATTTGTGGGCCTGATCCTTACAGATGATGATCTCTACCATCAAAGCATATCTGCAAAAGATGCACATGTATATGTCCCCTTTATACTAAAAAGTAAAGGTTGGAGGTTCTACGAGGTTTTTAGCAGGCAATATTGGATAAGTCCAGATGACATCAAAGAGCAGCTTGAGCGATTCGTAATGAAAGAAGAATTGAGAGACGGGTAACCGTGAAGGGTAAACTAGTGGATAAATTCACGTTAGAACCATAAAATTTTTTTATAGGCGGAAAAAATATCCCTTCAACAAGGTTTTGGACTTTTTTACGATAATTGATTCATACGTTTTCAAGAAATTGTGTTAAACAAGGATTGAAAAAATTTATTCAATATTTTTAGATTTTTTTGGGCTTATCCAAGTCTCAATAAATTTGATTAGTGTTAATGAATGGACTATATTCAATGTAAATAATGCATTGGATCAACTATTTTCCGTTCTCACCACCAAGAAGGATCGATCGGTTTTTCTTGTTTTTTTTATACCTAACCCCATGTTGGTTGATCACGTATTCCTTGGAAGCTCAAGCCCCTGACAGGGCGCCGGACCAGGATAGTATAGCTTACTACCTGCGAATTGTAGAGGAAGGTGAAAAACAAGTGGGAAGGGCGCTGGCTAGCATCGGATATCTCTATCACAAGGCCGGCAAGTACAATTCAGCAATCAGTTATTTCGATCGTGCTCTGCCTCTTTTAAACGGCGAAGGTAAGTCTATAGCAGCTGCCAAAATACATCAAGCCAAAGGAAACATCTACCAGAGGTTTGGAGACAATGATGAGCCCGAAAGATACTACCGATTGGCAAGGATATCATATCTAGATGCTGCGGAAATTATTGAAAATAGCGCCAGCCAATCGTTCCAAATGTCCATAAATCAGAATCTGGCAGATATTGCAACCAAGAGAAGAAATTTCAACAGGGCTGTTATATACCAGAATAAGGTCATTAGAATGCTGACCCAACTTTATCAGGATTCAATTCAAAGTCAAGCTGAGAGTTTCAATGACCTTCTCAACAAAGAAATAGAATCTTCGAAAGATACCATTTATGTTGAGGCTCCGGCTACTTCGGGGTCCACCGATATACCCATTACAGATTGGCGTTATCTACTAATCTTTTCATTGGTGATTGGATTTTTTATGGTATTGATTGGTTGGATCGTACAATACCGTAAGACCAGCAACTTACTGGAAGATGTAGAAAATAAACGAGCAGTTCAGAAACAACTGGTAAAACAAAATGAAGAATTGCAGCGCCTCAATCTGACTTTGTCTAAGACGGAAAAAGAACAGAGGCATTCCAATATGACCAAAGACAAACTGTTCTCCATCATATCACATGATCTACGAAGCCCTATTAACACGATTTCTGGATTTCTAAATATTTTGGGAGCGAAGTTGTCCTCTATCGGAGATATTGAGTTGAGATCACTAGCCAATGAAATGATTGAATCCACGGATCGATTGTCCCACTTTCTGGATGATCTTTTAAGATGGTCAATGTCACATCTGGGTCAGATCAAACCCAACGTGAAGAAGATTGACCTAAAAAGATTGATAGAAGAAAACTATTTATTTGTCAAATCAAGGTTAAAGGCTAAGAATATTCATTTCAGAGCCAGTGTTCCAGATAGCATTGAGGTTTATGCGGACGCCAACATGCTTCGGTTGATTTTGAGAAATTTAATAAGCAATGCTATTAAATTTTCCAGACAGGATGGATATATCGCAATAAGCCTTAAAACAGGTGAGGAGGGCACTGCCATGATTGAAGTAGCAGATGACGGCATTGGTATTAGTGAGGAAAAATTACAGAGTATATTTGAGTTCAAAGGAAGTGAAATAAATGGCGGGTCTTTCAATGAAGGGGCGGGTTTAGGTCTATTGTTGTGCAAGGAGTTTGCCGAACTTATCGGAGGTGACATTGAAGTAACCAGCAAAATTGGAGAAGGTACTTGTTTCACTATCCATATACCAGGCTCTCCGACAATCGGCAATTCCGAACAAGCCTCGCTGCTCGATTGAGATATTTGAAACTCCACCCAATCAAGCCGTGCCCAGGTTCTACTGTTCAAATGATCTACTGTTCTACTGTTCCCACGGCTTTTTCAACTCTTAAGCCTATGCTCAGTATTAATGGTAAGGAGTCCTGACGCATGAACTGTTGAATCTTGAATCGGTATAGGCCATTTTCAGGAAAACGTTGGTTGGGAATTGCTAATATTCGGTGGTCAAAAATATCTCCCAATCCATCACCCAAGGGTGCACCTGTTATTGGATCAAATAGATCCATATTTTGCAGAGCGCTAGACAAAGCATTGCCTAGAGAATCCTCTAAAGTATGAAGGACATAAAGGTTATGATACGGATAAGAAATTGAGTTACGAACGTTATAATATAGGTTATAGGATAGATTGGTGGCTGTTATTTCAAACTCAAATTTTGCCACACTATCAGCCAGCCATAAATTTCTTGAAAAATCAATATTTTTTTCGTAAACCCTGAGAGGATCGGAGCAGGCGGACAGAATTGCAAGTAAAAGGAACACATAATAAAGTTTACGACTCATTTGGTGGTGACTTTTTATTTCCGGACCTCTTGCTGGGTTTTCTTTTATTCTTTGACCTGTACTTTCTATCAATTCTGTCAAGCTCTTTATTTATTGAGATAAAATGATTTTTACCGTTGGTGCTCTCATTTGACTCCAGAGTTTCCGGTAAGATATTCCGCTGGTTTAGTGCCACGATTTCTTTTACACGAGCGCAGGATACCGGGTGCCAGGAATTCTCAAGTTCATAACCGAACCACATAATTTTTCTGAAGATATCGGTCTTTTGCAATTTTGCGAATCCTTTCTTGGTTTGCAATGGACCTTCAAGTTTGGGGATGTCTATTAGTGCGTCCATATAAGAGTCCAACTCATAATTGAGGCAGCACTTCAGTCTTCCACACTGCCCTGAAAGCTTGCTGGGGTTAAGGCTCAATTTCTGATATCGGGCAGTTGCGGTTGAAACACTCTTGAATTCATTAAGCCAGGTTGAACAACACAGTTCTCTCCCACATGAACCAATTCCACCCAGCCGGCCGGCCTCCTGCCGTAAACTTATCTGACGCATTTCTACCCTAATATTAAATTCACTAGCCAGGACCTTGATCAATTCTCGGTAGTCTATCCGTTCTACTGCGGAATAATAAAAAATAGCCTTGGAATTATCCGCCTGGAATTCCACATCAGAAAGTTTCATTGCCAGGTTCATATCCTTAATGATTTGTCGAGTTCGAATAAGTGTGGGATTCTCACGTTTTCTTACCTGATGATACTTTTCAAGGTCTTTTACACTGGCAACACGATAGATCTTGCGAACTTTCTCATCCTCTTTTATTTTCTTTTTTTGCATTTGCAAACGAACCAATTCTCCCTGCAGGGAAATGTATCCCAGATGGTGTCCGTTGGGCACATCAACGATCACTGCATCTCCGGTTACTACATCAAATTGGTCTTGATTGCGATAGAATTCTTTTTTCCCGCTTTTAAAACGAACCTCAAGAATATTAAATGTCTCAGATTGGGGCATGCCCATATTTGAGAGCCAATCAAATACGTTAAGTTTGTTACAGCCGCCAGTAAGACATCCTCCGTTGTTTTGGCAACCATCCACTTTTCCTCCGGTTGTTATGCATGAATTGCAACCCGACATAAATTTCTAATAGTATTAAACCGACAATTTACAATTTTCTGTTACTCAGCCGAAGTTTCCACAGTTTTGTTTACCATAGCCAGCAGGTCCTGGCCTATGTCTTTTCGGTAGTACACATCCTTCCACTCAATTTGATCTACGGTATCATATGCTAAGTCCAATGCGTCCGTCAAATTGTTTCCAAAAGCCGTAATGGCTAAAACCCGGCCTCCATTGGTTAAGATGTGACCATCCTGAGAACTTGTTCCCGCATGAAATATCAGATTTTCAGTTGGGGTGTCCAGGCCTTTGATTGTTAGGCCTTTCGGATAACTTCCTGGATATCCTCCTGAAACCATTACTACTGTGCAGGCACTCCTGGAATCAATAGATAGCTCAATTTGATCCAAAGTCCCCTGGGCACAGCCCAAAAGCATGTCTACCAAATCACTGGATATTCGTGGGAATACTACCTGTGTTTCAGGATCCCCCATACGAGCATTGTATTCGATGACCATGGGTTCACCATTTACGTTAATCAGACCCAAAAATATAAACCCTTTGTAATCAATCTGTTCGGTTTTGAGGCCGTTGATGGTAGGCATTATAATATGCTCTTCAACTTTTTTCATGAATGTATCATCTGCGAACGGCACCGGAGACACAGCTCCCATTCCCCCGGTATTTGGCCCACTATCATTTTCCCCTATTCTTTTATAATCTTTGGCTGATGGCAGTATTTTGTAGGTATTTCCATCTGTAACAATAAAGACTGAGATTTCAACACCACTAAGGAATTCTTCTACCACCACTTTGGCGCTTGCCTTTCCGAATTTTGACTCCAGGAGCATTTCTTTAAAGATCTTGTCCGCCTCTTCAAGTGAATTGCAGATCACCACGCCTTTTCCAGCGGCCAAACCGTCGGCCTTTAGTACAATAGGTAAATTTTGTCGTTTTAGGTAGTCAAGACCTTGTTCAAGTTGTGATCGGTCAAAGGTTGCATAATCAGCGGTAGGGATTCCGTATTTCACCATAAACTGTTTTGCAAAGTCTTTACTACTTTCCAGCATTGCTCCCTTTTTATCAGGTCCAACCAAAGGAACATTCCGGATGTCATCCCTTTGTTTAAAATAATCCTTTATACCAAGTGCCAATGGTACCTCCGGACCCACTATCACCAAGTCAATGTTTTTTGAAATTACAAAGTCCCCTATTTCGGGGAATGACATGAGATCCAGTGGTACATTTTCCCCAATCAAACCGGTCCCGGCATTACCAGGCCCAATGTACAGTCGCCCACATTTTGGACTTTGCTTTATTTTCCAGGCAAATGTATGTTCCCTGCCCCCAGAACCTAAAATAAGAATGTTCATACTTCCAGATCAGTTGAATTTAAATGTCAATAAAAATAAGATTGTGAGGTGTTAGTTGGCGTATTCGGAAAGGAACTTGATTCGCATCAGCCGCAACTCCTCTTCGGAAAAGTCCTCATCCTCCAATTCGTTCAAAGCTTCCCTGATATTATCAGACTCTGCATTTAGGAAATAGTCATACAAATCATCCTGCCGGTCATGGTCCATAATTTGTTCCACATAATAGTCGAGGTTTAACTTAGTACCGGAATAACAGATCTGTTCTATCTCTCCCAAGAGTTCTTCCATTTTCATATTCTTAGATTCTGCAATTTCTTCCAGGTCCACTTTGCGGTCAATTTGCTGGATAATGTGTATTTTGATTTTGGACTTATTAATAGCGGATTTTATTACCACATCGGAAGCAGTGGTTATGTCGTTTTCTATTACATAATGTTTTATAGTCTCAATAAATGGCTGTCCAAACTTTGCCACCTTCCCTCTACCAACTCCATTTATCTGGGACAACTCTTCCCGGTTAGTAGGGTATATAATGGCCATTTCTTCAAGAGATGGGTCCTGAAAAATCACGTAAGGCGGTAAACCCTTCTGCCTGGCAATCTTTTTTCTTAGCCCCTTCAGTAACTCAAAGAGGGATATGTCATACGATCTTCGAGTGATCGCTTCGTCTGTGATGCTGGGTTCTTCCTCCTTGCCGTAATCATGGTCTTTGCTAAGCTCAACCGAGTGTGGTTCTTCCAAAAATGAACGTCCTTTATTGGTCAACTTTAACGTTCCCACATGTTCAATATCCTTTTCAAGAAATCCCAGCAGCATAGTCTGGCGGAGAATGGAACTCCACATTTCCTGACCTTCGTTTTTCCCGGAGCCAAATACCGGAAGTTCATAATGGCGATAACTTTGTACGTACTGACTACTCACTCCGGTGATCACATCAGTCAAGTGTTTCAGCCCAAATCGCTCATTGGTCAGACTTACAGTTTTTAACCCTGTAAGTACATAATCCTTTCCCTCATATTTTTCTTTGGGGTATCGGCAATTATCACACCATTTGGTCTCAGAACAGTAGTTCCCCTGATATATCTCTCCAAAATAATGTAGTAGCTGCTTTCTTCTACATACCGCAGATTCCGAATATGATGCCATTTCCTCCAGAAGAACCTTAGCATTCTCTCTTTCAGTAACCGGTTTGTCTTTATTGAATTTCTCCAGTTTGATTATATCATTATAACTGTAGAACATTAGACAATTACCTTCTAACCCATCTCTACCGGCCCGACCTGTTTCCTGATAATAACCTTCCAGTGATTTAGGAGTGTCGTAATGAACTACAAACCGTACATCAGGTTTGTCTATGCCCATTCCAAAGGCAATGGTGGCTACGATTACATGTATTTCTTCGTTAAGAAAATCATCCTGGTTTTTTATCCGGATATTACTGTCCAGTCCCGCGTGATAAGGAGCAGCTTTAATATCATTCACTTGTAAAAACTCGGCTATTTCTTGTACAGTTTTACGGGAGAGGCAGTAAACAATACCCGATTTGCCATGATGAGCTTTGACAAACTTGATTAATTGTTTTTTAATGTCTTTTTTTGACCGGACCTCATAATAAAGATTCTCTCGATTAAATGAGGATTTGAACACGTCGGCCTCCTCCATTTGCAGGTTTCGCTGTATGTCTAATTTTACTTTGGGAGTAGCAGTGGCTGTCAGGGCAATTATTGGCAATTGACCCAGTTGATCTAAAATGGTCTTTATCTTTCTATATTCCGGACGGAAATCATGGCCCCATTCAGAAATACAGTGGGCTTCGTCTATAGCAGCAAAAAGAAGGTTTGACTGCTTCAAAAAACTAATGTTTTCCGGTTTTGTAAGTGATTCCGGCGCTACGTACAGGAGTTTCACCTTTCCTTCAAGTGTTCCTTGTTTTACCCGGTTGATCTCAGATTTGGTTAAGGTTGAGTTAAGAAACTGAGCATTTACTCCCAGGGCATTGAGTACGTCCACCTGGTTTTTCATTAGTGCGATCAGAGGAGAGATCACAATAGCCGTTCCCTCCAAAAACACCGCTGGCAGTTGGTAGCATAATGATTTACCGGCTCCCGTAGGCATGATCACAAAAGTGTTCTTACCTTTAAGAATATTCTTAATAATAGTTTCTTGATTACCTCTGAATTGACTGTACCCAAATACTTCTTTTAACTTATCTTTAAGCCGGTCTTTTTCAAGTTGGTCTTTTTGTTCAATCAACATAGGCTGTGACCCCATAGATTCGGTAATTTGACTATCTTTAGGCAATCTTATTTTAAGGGCATCTCAATATTGAATTTACTAAAAAATATCAGAGAAACAGCTAAAAAAGTACTTATTAATGAAGCCCAGGCCATTGATAAGGTTAGCGGATATATCGACCAGGGATTTGTATCCTCAGTGGAAGCAATTCTGCAATGTAAAGGACGTGTGGTGGTCTCAGGAATAGGCAAAAGCGCCATCATTGCCAATAAAATTACCGCCACCTTAAATTCTACCGGCACTCCGGCTATCTTTATGCACGCTGGGGACGCAATACATGGTGACCTTGGAATGATCAAGATAGAGGACATGGTAATGGTGCTGTCAAAAAGTGGCAATACCCCAGAGATCAAAGTCCTGGTACCTTTGGTTAAGCGCACAGGATGTCAACTCATTGCTATGGTAAGCAACGTGGAGTCAGAACTGGCAATACAGGCAGACTACGTGATAAACGCTACTATAAATGAGGAGGCCTGTCCTCATAATCTGGCCCCCACCACCAGCACTACTGTACACCTGGCACTTGGTGATGCGCTGGCGGTTTGTTTGCTGGAGGCCCGAGGGTTTAGCAGTAGTGATTTTGCACAATATCATCCCGGTGGCTCGCTGGGTAAGCAGCTGTATTTGAAGGTATCTGACATTTATCCCAATAATGATTGTCCGGTGGTTCTGATTGATGCATCAATCGAAGAAATCATCCTGGAAATGACTACTAAACGCCTGGGCGCCACCGCTGTGGTGGATGAAAGGCAGATATTGAAGGGGATTATTACAGATGGAGATTTGAGAAGAATGCTTAAATCAAAGGATATTTCAGGAAGTGTAACTGCGGAAGCCATTATGTCCAGCAATCCGCAAACTGTAGATAAAGAGTGTTTTGCAGTGCAAGCTTTGGCTAATATGCAGGAGTTTAACATTACTCAATTAATTGTTACCGAGGAAGGTCGGGTATTAGGGTTTGTTCATTTACATGATCTGTTAAAAGAGGGAATTATATGATTAATCAGGACACCTATGTGGTAATTATGGCTGGTGGAGTGGGAAGTCGGTTTTGGCCCTATAGCCGTAACTATCGCCCCAAGCAGTTTTTGGATGTGTTGGATACAGGATATTCCCTAATCCAATTAACCAATAATCGATTCAAAAGTATCTGTCCACAAGAGAATGTGTATGTAGTTACTAACAGTTCTTATGTGGATCTGGTAAAAGAACATTTACCGAATTTAAGTGACCATCAGATATTGTCTGAGCCAATGGGCAGGAATACCGCACCATGTATCGCTTATGCCAGTTATAAGATTGCTGCCAAAAACAAAAACGCCAATATTATTGTCACACCTTCCGATCATACTGTTTTTAAAGAGAAGGAATTCGAAGAGGTAATTTTAACTGCTGTTGAATCTGCGGCTAGCTCGGATCGTATCATCACCATTGGTATTAAACCCAATAGACCAGAGACAGGCTACGGATATATTCAATTTCTTCCAGACTTAGCTGATCAGGTAAAGAAAGTGAAAACATTCACTGAAAAACCTGGAATAGAACTAGCGAAGAAATTTCTGGACAGCGGGGACTTTGTTTGGAATGCCGGAATTTTTATCTGGAATGTAAATACCATCCAATCTGCATTCGAAAAGTTTTTGCCTGATATGGCAGAATTGTTTGCTCAGGGAGAATCCTTATACCATTCTCCACAGGAGCCCAATTTTATCAAGGATGTCTACTATCAATGCAAGAACATTTCCATTGATTATGGGGTAATGGAAAAAGCATCCAATGTGTACGTGGTCCAGGCAGACTTTGGATGGTCCGATATTGGCTCTTGGGCAACTTTACATGACATGAAGAAAAAGGACGAAAACAACAATGTTTTTGAGGCCACCATCCTTGCATACGATACTAAGAATTGTATTGTAAAAGGACCCAAGGACAAGTTAATTATTGTTCAGGGACTGGATGGTTATTTGGTAGCGGATATTGATAACGTATTGGTCATTTGTGAAAAAAACGATGAGCAGCAATTCAGAAATTTCTCCGCTGATATTAAGGCGCATAAAATGTTGAAATACCTATGATCCTGACCTTTGCCTAACACACTCATAAAGCACCAGGCCGGTTGCTACAGACACATTCAAAGAGGAAATTTTCCCCACCATGGGAATTTTGACATGAAGATCACAGATGGCCAACAATTCTATTCCAATACCATTCTGTTCTGAACCCATTAGAAGAGCTGTGGGGCCAGTTAAATCCACCGAGTACATCAATTCCCTGGCTTTTTCGGAACAGGCCACAACTTGTAAGCCACTATCTTGAAGCTCCTTTATACAGGATCTTAAGCTGTTTACCCGGCAAACTGGCAAGTAGTTCAAGACCCCTGCTGAAGTTTTGATAGCGTCTTCTGTTACTTGGGCATGGCCGGTTAGAGGTACCACCAGGGCATCAGCGCCAGCCGCATCAGCAGTCCGGGCGATAGCTCCAAAGTTCCTTACGTCGGTTATCCGGTCAAGTATGGCAATTAATGGAGCCCGTCCTTCCATGAAAGCTTGTGAAATCACGTGATCCAAAGAACTGTAACTGATGGCAGAAAGCAGGCAAACGACGCCTTGATGATTTTTTCTGGTATAGCGCTGAAGTTTCTGTACGGGCACCCTCTGTACGGGTATCCGGTTTTCCATGGCCAAACTCAATAACTCTTGAATTAATGGATTCTTTAGGTTCTTAAGCACAAGAATTTTGTCAATTTCCCGTCCTGCATTTATGCCCTCCATGACTGCACGGGTACCAAATAGGAAAGTTTTCTCAGGAGTTTTTGGTGGTGACATGGCTATTTTATTTGCCCATCCCTCCAGCGATCAATAGCCAGAAACCATTGACGATCGTAGGATTTATCCCTAAGTAATTCGTAATGATTATTTGAGAAGATATTTCTAATTTTTTTAAATACAAAGCTTAATTCCTCATTGGCTATGTCCTTATAAAACCAGGTCTCGGTTTCATGCTCTTTCACTACTGATAAAGGAGGGCCCAACACCGTATAGATCATTCCACGATCAGTTTTCCATCCTTCTTTGTAACTGGTGAACAAAATATTGGCCACTTCAATATTATGATAAAAATTCTTGATTGATCTGCGGGCCTTTTCAGGAGATCCTACCGTTGACAACCAGAATTTGTCCAATGCTTGTTTGCTAGTCAGATCCTTCCTTAGTTTTTGATACTCTCCTTTGGTGGTAATATAGATCAGTGGTTCGGAAAGTTCTTTAATTTCCTGTGGTTGAGGAAAATGCTTGTCCGAGACAAAAAGTGCTGTCCCCAGGGTTGAACTGCTGTCCGTCTGAAAAAAATATAGACCGGGTTTGTTTGGACTAAATATTTGATCCGGAGTCAGTACCAGAATAGTATCGATTTCAAGAGTTCCGCTTCCTTTATCTGGCCTTATGGTCATGGGAGGTCTGGCAGGATCAAATTCATGATCATAGAAATATGTAAATACCATTTTATTTCCCATGGTATTTATCTGGACACTATCATGGTAATGAACCCAGGTATTTAAAATTGATTTTGAGTAGTGTCTTAGAGACAGACCACCGGATGGATGGTAAGCGCTCATGGGAAAATGTTCTTGAAAGGTCCAGGTGCGCGCTTTCCAATTCAAGGATAATGTGAACAAGGTAGGCACCGT
Source organism: Flammeovirgaceae bacterium (assembly GCA_003229495.1). Taxonomy (GTDB): domain Bacteria; phylum Bacteroidota; class Bacteroidia; order Cytophagales; family Cyclobacteriaceae; genus SZUA-3. Next base: position 5,266 of record QIEB01000580.1, on the reverse strand, counting down.
TCTTGGTGTGAATCCCCATTTCATAATGGCCCGTTTATTGTTTTCAAGCACCAGTACCGTGGAGTCCAGGAAAATCTGGTTGCTTGATATCCAGGAAGTTTCAATCCACAACGAGGAATCTTCAACTGTTTGCTTAAATTCGAGTGCAGCATATATCCAGAGAGAATCACCCTGGTCCAGTAATGAAAATCTACAATTAACCAGGCCGTCTGTTTGGTAAAGGTCCAGGGTATTTAAACTTTCTTCCTGACCAATACAAACGGACCAAGTCAACAAACACTGAACAGATAGCAAAAAGCATCTTACACTAAGAAATGTCTGGAAAATTAGGTCTTTGGACATTTTTTAATATTAACTAATTTAGTAGAATTATTAAACCACCTCCTTAAGTTCTTGTAATATTTGACATAACTTTGGCCGTCCTACTTAAAAAGTTGGGATGGCAATTTACACAACAGAGATTACTAGTGACACCCTGGATTCTGATAATCCTATCCATCAGCGTCTGATTAAAGCCTACTATCTGGCCCAGCCATATATAGTTGGAAATTTACTGGAAGTGGGCTGTGGAGAGGGTAGGGGAATTGCATTAATGCAATCCAGGTGTCAACGGTATGTCGCGATAGATAAGGTAGGCGGGGTACTTGAAAAACTGCAAACAATTTATCCCCAGGTGGAGTTTATGCCAATGAATATTCCCCCAATGGCGATACTCCCGGACAATTCGTTTGACAGGGTGATCAGCTTTCAGGTAATTGAACATATAAAAGATGACCTGACTTTCTTGCGTGAAATAGCACGAGTATTAAAGCCCGGAGGATTAGCTCTTATTACCACACCGAACATCAAGTTTACCCTTACCCGAAACCCCTGGCACCAAAGAGAATATCAAAGTCACCAATTAAAAGAACTGGCTGAAGCGGTTTTTAACAAGGTGCAGATCAAAGGAATTGCAGGCAATGAAAAGGTAATGAGTTATTATAATCACAATAAACAGGCAGTTGAAAAGATCACCCGGTTTGATGTACTTGATCTTCAATACCGGTTACCTGCCAGTCTGTTGCGTATTCCCTATGACATTCTAAACCGAATCAACCGCAAGAAGTTACAAAGACAGGATAACCAGTTAGTCACCGGTATCACCCATGAGGACTATATTCTAGTTGAGGAAGGGGCAAAAGGTCTGGATCTTTTTTGCATCCTGACCAAATGATCAATTCTGAAAGACACTGTAATGTTGTAGAAAAATTTCCTCCAGTGCCTGAGCCTCTTCGGTTTGTCCCATTGATTTCATGGTGTTCCGCAACAGATCCAGTATACGGAGATTTATATAGGTATCTCTGTTGGTTATTCCTTTTTTTGTGAGATAACTCAATTCTTCGTCGGCACGATTAGAAAGAACACCAGCCACCTCAAGGGCCATTTCAGTTTCGCCAACTTCGAAAAGTAAGCTGACGGACTCAGCATTATAAATGCCATAGGGGACGGCATTATCAGGCATTACCTCCAGACTTTTAAGCAGTACCTCCCTGGCTTTTTCAATCTTATTTTCTGCTATCAGGGATTCGGCCAGGTTGTTTAAATAAGAACGGTGTACAGAGATGGCCTTATCCTTGTAGTCTTCGGTATTGTAATAAGATTTTGGGTTGTCCAATTCTCGCCATCGGAATTTATCCATCACATTGTGGTACATAACCTCCGAGTTTACTAGATTCTGAACTGGATTGAAATCTACTTCGGTATTAATAGCAGTTTCAAGTGTCCTTTGTTTTTTACTATCAATTGGTAGAAGACGGAAAGTTGCCCCTTCCTGAACCACAAAATCCCTGAGATCCAGGTTTATGTTCATCAATGAGGTTTGGTTGAAATAAATGGGCCGTTCCCATTTGTTGGTGGCTAGAATATCTAAAAGTGCCAGGTCGTTTTTATAAAGTGCACCACCTTTAAGGGGTATTACCATTTGCTTTGTGATCAACTGCTCTTTTCCATGTGGGATAATACCTTTTTCAAGAACTTCCGCACTGTCGACTTTAAGTACAATTCGTTTTGAAGGCATTATGCTTACTGAGTCGCCAAATGAAGTGGGTAACCGGAGCAAATCACTTTCTTCTCTTATCAACTTTAAATATTGATCCAGGTCAACGGCCTGGCCCTTGAGCCTAGGATCTTCACGGACCAGCAGGTAATCGTTGGCACCACCTTGTTTATAATTTTTGGCCGATAAAGACAGCGGCAGAGGTTCTGATTGGTAAGTATTTCGACGCATCTGATCGATGTACCAATCGGTAGCAAAATAGGTAAGTACGATTACACGTACGTCTGTACGTACTCCTTCAACCTCTTGTGCATACCACAATGGAAAAGTGTCGTTGTCACCTCCTGTAAAAAGGATGGCATTTGGTGCGCAAGATTCAAGATAATTAACTGCTGAGTCTACAGAGAAAAAACGATTCGAACGATTATGATCGTCCCATCCCTCTGCAGCCATTATCAAGGGCACTATAAGAGTGATCGCGGTAGCGACCATGGGCGCCCTAATATTTTGAAGATACTTCTTGAGCCAATTAGCAAGTGCCATGGTCCCAAAACCGATCCAAATAGCAAAAGCATAAAAAGAGCCTACATATATATAATCCCGTTCCCTGGGTTCAATTGGAGGTGAATTCAGGTACAGAATAAGGCCAATACCAGATAGAAAAAATAGTAGAAGTACTACCCAAAAACCTTTTTCATTACGTTTGAACTGAAAAAACATCCCTATCAGACCTAGAATTAGCGGTAGCATAAAATAATTATTTCGTGCCTTGTTGTTAGCATACCTTTCAGGCAGGTCTTTGTTGGTGTCCCATGGAGCCAACCAATCGGCATCCTGTACGTCACTTTCCCGACCTGCGAAATTCCAAAGAAGGTATCTGAAATACATATGACCCAATTGGTGTTTGAGCAGGAACGCTATGTTGTCAGTAAATGAGGGGACCTCACCATCCTTTAGTCCTAGTACCTCTTGGTATCTGGCAACGTGATTCTTATCGTTGCTATAGATCCTGGGTAATATTGTGGTTTGGGTTGGGTCATAAATATTCTCTATTCGGTATTGGGCAATTTCGTATTTGTCTTTCCCTTTCACGTATACCGGCTGACCTTTCTTCTGATCGGTTAATTGTGCCGTAAAATATCGACCATGCAGTAGTGGACGGTACCCGTATTGTTCCCGTTTTAAATAGGAAACAATACTCATTATGTCGTCAGGGTTGTTTTGATCAATTGGCGGGTTGTAATTTGACCTGATCACAATGATGGAGTAGCTGGAATAACCAACTAAAACAAAAGCAAGCGAGAGGAGCGCAGTATTGAGAATTTGTCGATTTTGTTTTTGTGTTTTTATGATTCCATATACCAATCCGCCCAGCAATAGAACGACCGTAAACACAATTCCTGCGCCGAAAGGTAATCCCAGGTTATTCACAAAAAACACTTCAAAGGACCCAGCTAAACTAGGCAGTCCCGGAATGATACCAGACAAAATGGTAACAATGATTAAGCCACTTACCAACATAGTGGCAACAAATCCCATAGTACTGGTCTTGTATTTCTTATAGTAATAGATCATTGCCAGCGCTGGAATGGTAACAAGGTTCAACAAGTGTACACCTATAGAGAGTCCCATCATATAGGCAATCAATATCAGCCAACGATTACTTCTACTCTCATCATTAATTCGCTCCCATTTTAGAATAGCCCAAAAAACAAACGCGGTAAAAAAGGAGGACATTGCATAAACCTCTGCTTCTCCCGCAGAGAACCAGAACGAATCGGAAAATGTATAAGCCAAGGCACCTATTACGCTACCACCTATCACGGTAATCGTCTGTGTTTGAGAAATCTCAGACTCATTGATTTTGAACAATTTGCGTCCAAGCAGTGAAATGGTCCAAAATAAGAATAGAATGGTGAATCCTGAACTCAGAACACTGATCATATTAATCCAATAGGCCACCTGGCTGGTGTCTCCAAAAGCAAGGAAAGAAAAGTGCCTCCCCATTAACAAAAAGAACGGTGCACCTGGAGGATGCGGTACCTGCAGTTTATAGCTGGAGGCAATAAATTCCCCGCAATCCCAAAAACTGGCCGTTTCTTCAACTGTAAGAATATATACTAGTGTGGCAATGGCAAAAACAACCCATCCCGCATAAGTGTTTAACCTCCCAAAGTTTGGCATATTCTTGAATAAATTATAACCTGGCGAAATTAATAAATTATTAAAGTAAAGGGCTCTAAATTGAGATTTTATTATCTTAAACCCGGTTTAAGCTCGGAATAGGTTTCTTGTGCATAATCCGGGTTTAAAACCACTAATAATAGAGATCCATCTCATCTAATAGTGACATCTTGCATAAACTTATGCCTTTTTGTATCTGACATATGAGACCTTACGTTTTTATGAAGATAAAGTAAGATATGTACGTCAGAAGATATCATATAATTCGCAATTTAGTTATAGTTGTCGGTTTACTGATGCCCTCTATATTCGCTTTCGGTCAGGATGATTCATCGAAGATTCTGTTGATGGATAAAGACGTCCAGATTGATGCCACCCAGGCGGTCAATGACATGTACAATTTTAAATTTGAAAAAGCTGAGCGTCAATTCCGTTGGCTGGCCCAGGACCATCCTGAACATCCGCTCCCATATTTTTTACTGGGACTGAGCCAGTGGTGGAGAATGGCGCCCAATATTGATAATGGCGCTTATGATGAAGAGTTCATGGAATACATGAACCGATCGTTAGAATTAGCGCATAAAATGTATGATCAGGATCCTGAAAATGTGGAGGCTGGCTTCTTCCTTGCTGCCGGCTACGGTTTTAAGGGAAGACTACTGGCTGAACGCAGCAGCTGGAGAAAGGCTGCCACAGCTGGCAAAAATGCCCTCAAATACCTTGACAAAAGCAGTAATCAATCCGATCTAAGCCCGGAATTCCTTTTCGGAGATGCACTTTACAATTACTATTCCGTTTGGATACCTGAGAATTATCCCATATTGAAACCCGTTTTGATGTTCTTTAAAAAGGGCGATAAGGAACTTGGCATAAAGCAATTGCAGGAGGTAGCGAACAATGCTTTTTACACCCGAACCGAAGCACAGTCCTTCCTTATGAGAATTTTGGCCATAGAAGAACAAGAACTCATTCGGGCCTTACAGGTGAGTCAATACCTGTCAGAGACCTTTCCTGACAACTCATACTTTCAGCGGTTTTATGCACGCT
>QIEB01000489.1 GCA_003229495.1 Flammeovirgaceae bacterium | reverse complement strand
CATAGTCACCACATATTTTAGATAATCATTGCTTTTATAATCCTGTTCCTTTTTTCGATTGTAAAAGCCTTCAATAAAATACCAGATCATGGTCGCCGCCACTCTGGCAGTAGATTGATGATCATCATCATATTCCGGGTTGTATTCATAAAAACCGGCCGAACTTAGTTTTTCATTGAGGCCCGCATACCAGCACACCTGACAGGCCTCCTCCCCGGACAGGCCAAAAGGTTGAGCATTTGCGTTGCCTGGAGCATCACTGGATTTAATGGCGGTAATATCAAAGGTCATCATATCGGCGTTGCGAATCACTGGTTCCATTTCATGAACATTCTCCTTCAGTAAACCCAATCGGTAAACATCAAAATATAGCTTTTCCAGCAGGTTTATTGCCACTGGGTCGATCAGATAGCTTTGATGGCCCAGTTGATTATAATTGAATAAGTAGTTAGGTTCAAAAAGAAGCATTTTATGAATATGCTGCCGTGATGCTCCCAGTTGATCGTTTTCTTCCAAATCCAGGAATGCGTCCACGTTCAATATGCTGATTAGTTTTCCCAAATCCTCATAGGCCATAAACTGACCATAATCGAGGTCATGCGTTCCTCCAATGAGTACTGGCAGTACATTGTGTACCAGAAGTATGTTACAGACTTCTTTAATTCGCAGACAAGTTTCCTCAAGAGAAATCCCATTGCGGAGATTGCCCAGGTCTGCGATCCGGTAAGGGTACATTCCTGACTTCAGTCGATACAGTTTACCGCGTATTTCATCCGCCGCCGCCGCCACCCCTTGGTTATTCAAGGTCCCTCTTTCTTCTTGTAATCCAATAATAGCAATATCCGCTTCCTTGTAGGAAGGCATTTCATGGGTATTCACGTGAACGGAATGGTAAAAAGCACTTACATCATCAATGGACTGAACAATGGTCTCATCGATTGCGGAAAAAAATATATTCAGGTCCATTTGATAAAAAAATTACTAAATAAGCCCGGTTAGTATCATCATAAAGGGCTTAAATCTTTAACCTCCGAAATCGTCGAAGCGAATATTTTCTTTAGGGATGCCCAGATCGTCCAGCATTTTCAGCACCGCAGCATTCATTAATGGAGGTCCACATAAGTAATATTCTACTTCTTCAGGTTCTGCATGTTGCCCTAAATAATTATCGTATAAAGCCTGGTGGATGAATCCCAAATAACCATCTCCTTGCTCATCGTCTAGTGATTTATTGACCACCCAATTATCATCTGGTAAGGGTTCCGACAAGGCAATGTTTAAGCTAAAGTTGGGAAATTGGTCTTCAATTTTCCTGAATTGATCGGTGTAGAATAGTTCTTTTCGTGATCGGCCACCGTACCAGAAAGAGACCTTTCGATCTGTTTTCTCAGTGTGAAAAAGATGGAATATATGAGACCGCAGAGGCGCCATTCCTGCGCCACCACCAATGTAGATCATTTCTCTTTTTGTGGACTCATTAATAAAGAACTCACCATAAGGACCTGAGATGGTAACCATGTCTCCAAGTTTTCTTGAGAAAACATAGGAGCTGCAAATGCCGGGATTTACACCCATGAATTTACCGGCATTACGGTCCCAGGGCGGAGTAGCGATTCGTATGTTTAGCATAATTATATCCCCTTCAGCCGGATGGTTGGCCATGGAATAGGCCCGGAATATCTGTTCATCATTTTTCATGGATAAGTCCCACATTTTGAAATTATCCCAATCAGATTTGAACACCTCATCAGGGTGCCCCATATCTGGTTTTGGACTAATATCCATATCTCTAAAAGCTACCTGAACTTCTGGCACGTCAATTTGTATGTACCCCCCTGATTTAAAATCCAAAGTTTCTCCAGGAGGTAGCTTCACCACAAATTCCTTAATAAATGTAGAAAGGTTGTAATTGCTCACAACCTCACATTCCCATTTTTTTATACCAAATATTTCTTCTGGTATGCGAATACTCATGTCCTGTTTTACCTTAACCTGACATGCCAATCGAACTTTTTCCTTTTGTTCACTACGGCTTAAATGACCCACTTCAGTTGGTAATACCTCCCCGCCTCCGTCTTCAATTACACACTTACACATGCCGCAGGTACCACCACCCCCACAAGCGGAGGGAAGAAATAGTTTTTGACTAGAAAGTGTTGATAGTAAACTAGTACCCGCGGCAGTTATTAGGGCATTACTGTCATCCCCGTTTATTATTATTCTAACATCCCCCGAGTGAACCAATTTGCTCTGAGCAAATAACAGGATCATAACCAATAGTAGAATCACCATCGTAAAGGCCACGATGGAGGTAATAATGGTTGTCATATGGGTAAAATTATTTTAATTTGTCCGGGTATTTTAACCGTCACAAATATAATTAATTATTGCAGGACTGCAGGACTGTGGGACTGTTTGTTTTAGCATTCGATCATTAACATTCAATCCTTCAATCCTTCAACCCTTGGCCTATTGGAGCATCTTTAGAAGCACTGTGAGTCGATCCTTCAATTCGCGGCGATCAACTATAAAATCAAGGAATCCATGTTCAAGCAGAAATTCTGAACTTTGAAAACCCTTGGGTAAACTTTTACCAATGGTTTCCCTGATTATTCTTGGTCCGGCAAACCCGATCAACGCCCCAGGTTCCGCTATGTTGAAATCACCCAACATGGCAAATGAAGCGGTGACACCCCCGGTAGTAGGATCAGTTAATAGGCTAATATAGGGTAAACCAGCATCTGCCATTAGGGATAGTTTGGCGGATGTCTTGGCCATTTGCATCAAAGAAAATCCGGCCTCCATCATTCGGGCGCCTCCGGATTTCGAGATTATTAAAAGTGGAAGACCATGTTTTAGGCAATAGTCTATGGCTTTTGAAATTTTTTCCCCCACTACCGATCCCATTGAGCCACCGATGAATTCAAAATCCATACAACATATTACCATAGAAATACCATTGAGATTGCCGGTAGCTGAACGAACAGCATCTTTCAAATTAGTTTTTTCCTGGGTAGACTCAATGCGATCCGGATATGCTTTGGTATCAACAAACCCCAATGGGTCAGCGGATGTCAAATCTGAATCAAATTCCTGGAACTTGTTGTCATCAAATAGAATCTCAAAGTATTCATTAGATCCGATCCTGAAGTGATGGTCATCCTTGATACTGACGAAACAGTTACTCTTTAATTCCCTGATATGGATGGGATGTCCTTTGGGGGTTTTATACCAAAGTCCATCAGGTGCTTCCTTTTTGGCTTCGGTTGGGGTTTGAATTCCTTTGTCTTTTCTTCTAAACCAGGCCATGTTTGCTTGAATGGGATTGCAATAATAGGATTTGTAGCAATAAATCCTAAAAGATCATGTACTAAAGGATTTCGAAATTGACCAAAATCGGCCTGAATTCGCCAAAATACTATGTATTGCACAATTAATCCATGGCATCATCCAATTTCTGAGATGTAAGTTTATTTCAGACCGACCTTGTTACCATTTTGCTCCACCAGGTATCAACAGTAATTATTCACATTTAACCACGGCAGGATGAGGGCACTATTAGAAAAACAGAAAATATTACCAGTAGGGATGATCCTGTTTATGTTGCTAATGGGAGGCTGTGCCGAAACTACTTATATTTATCAAAATGGTTCAACCTACAATGACTACGAGGTAGCAACTAACTACCGTATTCGCAGTGCCACCAGCAGGAATAAAGTGCAAAGTAGTAAAGCACCAAACTGGAAGAAATACAATAGTCAAAATAAGTATAAGAGGTATAATTAGGGCTGTGTGTTTGCGCTTGGCGCCAGGCGCATAGCGCGCTATCGATTATTTAACATCCTCGTAATCGACATATTCTCCTCCCTTAAAGTCTTTTTTACTCCTTTTTTTGTCCTGTGGGACATAGTCAATATTTATATTTCCATCCGCACTTGCTTTTGATTTGCGGTGAAAATTTCGTTGGGAGGGGTCATGTCCCAGAGTGATATAAAGTGCCCGTATCAGGTAGCCGCCAACTTTGTAGGTCAGGTATGAAACAATAAATAATATGGCCAGAAATTTCAACATATCTAATGAAGCACTTTCTAATAATAACTTATTTACTAAGGTACAGGTTTCGTTCTGAATAAATTTTCATAAAATAATCATCCATCAGGTCATCGATAAAATAGATTGCTTCTCCAGTGGATTTCATTTCGGGTCCTAACTCTTTGTTTACATCGGGAAATTTATCGAAAGAAAATACCGGCTCTTTAATAGCATAACCATTTCTTACAGGGCTAAAATTAAAATCCTTTAATTTCTTCTCTCCCAACATCACTTTGGTGGCATAATTTACATAGGGTTCATTGTAAGCCTTGCAAATAAATGGTACTGTTCGACTAGCTCTGGGATTGGCTTCAATAACATAAACCTTGTCATTCTTAATAGCAAATTGAACATTGATAAGGCCTACGGTTTTCAAGGCCAGAGTTATCTTTATGGTGTGTTTTTCAATCTGACGCATCACAAAGTCACCTAGATTATAGGGAGGCAGTACCGCATACGAATCACCTGAGTGAATACCCGCTGGCTCTATATGCTCCATGATCCCAATGATATAAACATCTTCTCCGTCGCTGATGGCATCGGCTTCTGCTTCTATTGCTCCATCTAGAAAATGGTCCAACAGGACTTTATTGCCGGGGATGTCTTTTAGAATGTCAAGAACATGGGCCTCAAGCTCTTGCTCGTTGATCACGATCTTCATACTCTGCCCACCCAGCACGTAAGAAGGCCTGACTAAAAGCGGAAAACCAATTTCCTTTGAAAGTTCCAGAGCACCTGCTGCATCCTCTATCACTCCGAAAGGAGGGTAGGGGATGTTGTTTTCCTTTAATAAAGTTGAAAACTTCCCGCGATCCTCGGCAAGATCAAGCGACTCATAGCTGGTGCCGATAACCTTAATACCGAACCTGGTGAGTTTTTCAGCAAGTTTAAGAGCGGTTTGCCCACCAAGTTGTACAATCACTCCTTCCGGTTTCTCATGCATGATAATGTCGTAAATGTGCTCCCAAAATACCGGTTCGAAGTACAGCTTATCAGCAATGTCAAAATCAGTGCTAACCGTTTCCGGGTTGCAGTTGATCATGATGGTCTCATACCCACATTCTTTAGCGGCAAGTACTCCATGAACACAACTGTAGTCGAACTCTATGCCCTGACCAATACGGTTCGGACCTGAACCCAGGACCACAATCTTTTTGTTGTCTGAGCTTACCGATTCATTTTCCTCATCGAAAGTACTGTAATAATATGGGGTCTCAGCTTCAAATTCCGCGGCGCAGGTGTCTACCAATTTATAGACTCGTTGGATACCTAGATTGATTCGATGTTGGAACACCTCACTTTCCAAACAACCCAATAAGTGTCCAAGTTGACGATCTGCGTAGCCTTTTACTTTGGCGGTTCTTAGCAGGTCTTTGGGAATTGTGTCCAATGTGTTAGCTTTCAGCTGGTTTTCCAGATCTATCAACTCTTCAATTTGCTGTAAGAACCATTTGTCAATTTTAGTCAGGTTCTGAATGGTATTGAAAGGGATGCCCAATTTAAAGGCATCATATATATGAAATAACCGGTTCCAGGTAGGATTGGCCAGACTGTCCAAGAGTTTTTCTCTATGTAGCACTTCCCGTCCGTCCGCTCCCAGACCATTACGGTTGATCTCCAGTGACTGGCAGGCCTTTTGTAATGCCTCTTGAAAGTTCCGCCCAATCCCCATCACTTCACCCACCGACTTCATCTGTAAACCAAGGTGTTGATCTGAACCTTTAAATTTATCAAAGTTCCAACGGGGTATCTTTACTATTACATAGTCTAAGGCTGGTTCGAAATATGCACTGGTTGTTTTGGTGATCTGGTTATCTAGCTCATTAAGATTAAAACCAATAGCTAATTTTGCGGCGACCTTAGCAATAGGGTACCCAGTTGCCTTGCTGGCCAAAGCGGAAGAACGACTTACCCGGGGGTTGATTTCAATGGCTATGATCTTGTCATTCTCAGGGTTTACGGCAAACTGAACATTGCAACCGCCTGCAAACTTTCCAATTCCATTCATCATGCGAATGGCCAGATTTCTCATCTCCTGGTACACCGTATCTGGCAACGTCATAGCTGGAGCCACTGTTACAGAATCTCCGGTGTGCACGCCCATTGGATCGAAGTTTTCGATAGAGCATATTATGATAACGTTGCCCCTGCTATCACGTAACAACTCCAATTCGTATTCTTTCCATCCCATGATGCTTTTCTCGATCAGAACTTCATGAATTGGCGATGCATGAAGTCCATTGTTCAATGCTTTCTCGAATAAATCAGGAGTATTTACAAACCCACCTCCGGTACCTCCCAAGGTGTAGGACGGCCGTATTACCAGGGGAAATCCTATTTCCTGAGCGATCTCTTTACCTTGCAAAAAGGAGGTGGCGGTCTTTCCTCTACAAACGTGTATCTCCAACTCCTGCATTTTCAGCCTGAATTTCTCGCGATCTTCGGTGGTTTCGATGGCTTTAATGTCCACTCCAATGATCTTAACTCCATATTTTTCCCAGATACCGGAATTTTCACATTCAATGGCGAGGTTCAGCGCTGTTTGGCCGCCCATAGTTGGAAGCACCGCATCAATGTGGTGTTCCTCCAGGATTTGAATAATGTACTTTCGCTCTAGTGGTTTTAGATAAATATGGTCTGCTGTCACTGGATCAGTCATGATAGTGGCAGGGTTGGAATTTATCAGTATAACCTCTATTCCTTCTTCTCGAAGCGACCGGGCAGCCTGAGACCCACTATAGTCAAATTCACAAGCCTGACCAATTATAATAGGACCGCTCCCAATAATAAGAACTGATTTGATACTTTTATCTCTGGGCATCTATCTTTTTAAAGATTACTGAGTTGACGGAGTATAAAAATTGGACAAATTTAGACTAATTAAGTTGCAAATAAAAGATCCGGGAATAATTTGATATTATTCTTCAGAACACAAAAAAACCCTGACGATGACCATCAGGGTTTTTAGCTGAGCATTCTTTATTTTTAATCATTTGCAAGACCCGCAAATGACAATTCATTGGTTTTAGTTTCTTGGTCGTATGTACAATATAAAAAAAATTGATCACAATTCAGCACAATAGCTGAAATGGTTGTTCGAGTATGAAATCGATTAAACTGAGGAAATCGATTAAACTGAGTTGAACAACCTGATTCAGATACCATCGATTTCTTTCACTTGCGTAATAATTTTTATTGTTATAACTTATCCAATTCTTTAAATTTATACCGATCAACCATAAAATAGATCATGAAAATTAACTCCAGAATGATAGCTGCTATTATGTGCAGTGTTTGTATAATATGGATCAGCGCTTGTTCATCACCAAAACAGGAAACGGATGAGGGGGAAGAATTTGACCAGGCAGTTGAACAAATACAAAAACAGATTGAGAGAATAGTAGTTAAAGTACCACCACCATCCGAAATCCCATTTATCATTCAATCCACTGGTGCTGGATTTGAGGAAAGCTTGGTAAATGATATCAGCAATGTGGATCAGTATAAAAGTGAAGATGACAAATCAGCATTGAATCTGGGAGTTTATTCCACAGATATTGGATACCTGAGTTCTTATGACAAATCGCAGGATGCACTAACCTACTTCAATGAGATGAAGGGATTGGCAGATCAAATCGGAGTTACTTCTTCTATTGATTCCGAGATGGTACAGGAGTTTGAGAGTAGCCTGGGTTCACGGGAAGCTCTTGGAGATATCCTCGATGATGCAATTGCCGATACCAGGCTCCATCTGGAAAACAGCGACCGCGACCGCACCGCTGCCCTGGTGGTAACCGGTACATTCGCGGAGGGACTATATATTGTCAGTTCCTTAATTGAAAAATTTCCCAAAACAGCAAAAGGTGAAGGGCTTTCAGCAAATGATCCCAGCTCCAGCATTGGTGCTTTTGCAATTCCATTAGTAAATCTTATGCTTGACCAGGAAAAACCAATGGGAGAACTTAATGCCCTTTTAAAGTCATTGGACAGTGATGCGACTACCGACAAATTGGCTGCAATGACTTCGGATCTTGTAGAGGAATATGCCAGCCTTAATATTGAGGAGACTATGAAGAACAATCAGGGAATGACTTACCTGGAGGAAGGAAGTCTGACTGGTTTGATCGGCAAGATTAGTGCCCTGAGGGAGTATATCACTGGGTAATTTGAAGTCAATAATTCGAACAAAGCATTGGAGTTCATTCAATGCTTTTTTTTCGGGGAAAGAAAATTAGCCGTTCTACACCACATCGTTAATCTCATATGAGTGAGCAGCTATTAAAGGCGATCATCCAATTATTTGCAATAATTGCAAAAGAGGGAAGTGTTACCTATAAGGAGCGCCTTACCATAAAAGAATTTCTGGAGCGTCAGCTAAACAGAAGTGGAGTCAACAAGTTCATGGAGCTCTTTGACGAACTGGTATTGGAAAGAGAATCGGAACGGGTTCAAATAGAAAATACCGATGATGAAACCGTAGATTTTGTAGAGGATTGGTCCAAAATAATTCAAATAACCAGACAGCTAAATCAGGAGATTACCGAGCAACAAAAGGTGGTTCTGGTGCTGAAAATGGTTGAACTGATAACCGCTGATAAGCTGGTATCCGAAAGGGAATCCAATTTACTCTACTACATCAGTGAAGCACTAAAGCTCAAACGAAAGACAGTTAAGAACATTACTGGTTTTGTAGACTACAACCAAGACAAGCCGGTTGTTTCACCTAACTTGTTGGTGATAGATGACGGCAATGCCGAACTCCCCAACAAAATAAGCAGGATGGTGGCCAGTGGGTTGCAAGGTCAATTGGTGGTATTGTACATGCCAACAGTTGAGAGCTATTTTATTAAGTATCTGGGTAAAACCACCATATATCTTAATGGTATACCCCTAAAGAACAACAAAGGTGTGGTATTTTCTACTGGGAGTACTATTAGGGCCTATCGAACTGAACCCATCTACTATTCAGATGTTGTAAGTAAGTTTCTAATTACCAAGTCACAACAAAAAATCGTATTCAAAGCCGAGGCTGTTTATTACAAATTTCCAGATGGAGCATTGGGTCTTAGAGACATCTCCATATTTGAGGAATCAGGCAAATTGGTAGGGATCATGGGGAGCAGTGGTTCCGGAAAATCCACTTTGATGAATGTACTGAATGGCAATTTGAGTCCCAGCGAAGGATCGATAACCATTAATAATGTCAATATCCATCTGCAGACATCAGAAATTGAGGGTGTAATCGGGTATATACCGCAGGACGACTTTCTGATAGAAGAACTTACTGTTTATGAGAATCTGTTCTACGCGGCCAGGTTATGTTTCGGCAAAACCCCTCCAGAGGAAATTGAAAAGCTGGTAATCAAGACATTGAATAGTTTGGGACTGGCGGAGATCAGGGATTTGAAGGTTGGGACTCCGCTGGAAAAGATCATTAGTGGTGGCCAGAGAAAACGGGTAAATGTTGGTCTTGAGTTACTTAGAGAACCACAGGTGCTTTTTGTGGATGAGCCTACTTCCGGGTTGAGTTCCAGGGATTCTGAAAATATCATGGACTTGTTAAAGGAGTTGTCGCTGAAAGGGAAGTTGATCTTCGTGGTAATCCATCAACCTTCTTCGGATATTTTCAAAATGTTCGACCGTTTGGCAATTCTTGATGTTGGTGGATACCAAATATACTATGGCAACCCTGTAGAGGCGGAGTCATACTTTAAGGATATATCGAATCTGATAGACAAGGATTTGGGGACTTGCCCAGTCTGTGGGAATATTCGACCCGAAGAGATCTTTAACATCATTGAAACCAAAGTGGTTAATGAGTATGGACGTTTGACGGACAAGAGGAAAGTAAGCCCGCAGTTATGGGAAGAGCACTTCAAGTTCCGGTCAATACTACCTGTGATTCCCAAGGTGATTGACAAACCAGAAGGCAGGCTGCAAATCCCATCAAGATTGATGCAGTTTTTAATATTTACAGCCAGAGACATACGCTCGAAACTTAGCGATCTGCAGTACATCCTTATTAATTCATTGGAAGCACCACTGCTGGCGGTAATTCTGGCGTTTCTGGTAAAAGAATTTCCCACCGCTGAGGGAGCGGCCTATTCGTTTGGCAAGAATGTCAATATCCCGGCATTTTTCTTTATTAGTGTGATTGTTGCCTTGTTCATGGGGCTTACTGTAAGTGCCGAGGAGTTAATTAAAGACCGTAAAATTCTCAAAAGAGAATCGTTCCTGCATTTAAGCAGGGGAAGTTATCTGTCTTCAAAAATTTTCATCCTGTTTGCCATTTCGGCCATACAAACTTTCACTTTTGCACTAATTGCATGTTTGATTTTAGAAATCAGGGGGATGTTTCTGGCCTATTGGTTGGTGCTGTTCAGTACCTCTTCATTTGCTAATGTACTGGGCTTGAACGTTAGCTCGGCATTTAAGAATGCAGTAACAGTTTATATTCTGATTCCAATTTTATTAATACCACAACTGATATTGGGAGGCGTTGTAGTAAAATTTGATGACCTGCATCCGAAGCTGAGATCGCATGATAAAGTACCATTTGTGGGCGAGATAATGGTCAGCCGCTGGTCTTACGAAGCTTTGGTGGTTCATCAGTTTAAGGCTAATGCATATCAAAAACAATTCTTTGACAACGAGCAGATAATGCGCAACTCTGATTATAAAACCGTGTATTTCATTCCCACATTGGAGTCAAAATTATTGACATGTCGTAATCTGATGGGGACTGATCGGGTAGAACAACTGGAGTCTAATTTGAGATTACTGAGAAATGAGTTGGGGAAAGAGCTGGCGGTTGTTGGTGCAAGACAATTCCCGGAATATGAAAAATTAACTGTTGAGGAGATAGACAATCAAGTGCTGGAACAGGCGGAAACATTTCTGTCAGGTTTAAAACAATATTACCACAAAAAATCCAGTGATGCAGAAAAACAAAGGGTCGCGGATACTGAGCGTCTTAAAAATAACCTAAAGGGACCATTAGATCTCAATATGGTCCGAAATCGATATCAAAACGAGACCGTAAGCGACATGGTTACCAATGTTAAAAGCGTCGATCGCATAGTGGAGGAAGATGACCAGCTGGTTCAAAAGATCTATCCTATATATATATGGCCTGATAGCGACCATTTTTTGGATTTCAGAACACAATTCCTGGTAGCTAATAAACCACTGTTTGGGGGTTATATAGATACCTTTATTTTTAATGTACTGATAATATGGACCATGAGTTTTCTGCTGTTCGTGTTACTATATTTTGATGTCCTGGGTCGATTGGCACTGAGATAATAATCAATTGACGATTAACTGCCTGTGCAGCTATCCGTAGCTTCAAGCTACGGATAGCAATAGCAAGTAGCATGATACCCCTATATCCAGTATTTTGACGACCTTGCAGGTCCATGTCATTGAAGAACTTATTGTTTTGGCTCTTATCAATCGGTGTACTGGAAACCTATGCTCAGTCCGACAGTGTGTTTGTGATACCAAGGATTGATGGGATTATCTTTGATGGCCGGGTGGATGAGCCTGCTTGGGAATCTATTACTCCTGTCCCAATGGTTCAGTATGAGCCCAATGCCGGAGCTCCCCCGACTGAAGATACTGAAATAAGGTTCGCCTACGATGATCAGTATTTTTATGGATCCATGAGAGCCTATGACCGTGATCCCAATGGAGTTAGAGCAACTTCACTGTACAGGGATCGGATAAGGGGATCTGATCATTTTGAAATTGTGCTGGATACCTACAACGACAATGAAAATGCCTATATCTTTACCACCACTCCAACCGGACTTAGACATGATGCCGCAATATCCAACGATGCCACCGGAGGGACCATTTCCTCTGGATCCTGGCTGAACAGAGATTTCAATACCTTTTGGGACGCCGAGAGTACCATAACCGAAGAGGGATGGTTCACTGAAATAAGGATACCTTTCAGTAGCCTGCGTTTTCAGGAGTTCGATGGTAAGGTGATTATGGGTTTAACAGTGCAGCGAAAGGTGGCCAGAAAATTGGAAAGATTGGTCTATCCTGCGATACCTCCAAAGACTAATTGGGCATTTTTAAGACCTTCTTTGGCCCAAAAAATACAGTTCAGCGACATTAAACCCATTAAAAAACTTTATGTGACCCCATATGTTCTAGTGGGTATCGGGGAATCGAACGAATTAAATCAAACTGAAACCGGTTATACCAGTCAAACTGAATTTCAAAGAGAAATTGGAGGAGACATAAAGTTTTCTATTACTAACAATCTTACCGCGGATTTCACCATAAATACTGATTTTGCCCAGGCAGAGGCTGATGACCAGCTGGTGAATCTTACCCGTTTTTCTTTGTTTTTTCCTGAAAAAAGGCAATTCTTTCAGGAACGAGCTTCTATTTTCAACTTTAAGACCGGGGGCTTAAGCCGACTGTTTTTTAGCCGTAGGATTGGGTTGACAGATGATGGCCGACAGGTTCCTATATACGGTGGGGCCCGGATGATTGGAAGAATGAAAACCTGGGATCTAGGGTTTATGAACATGCAAACACAAAGGCTTGATTCCATACCGTCAGAGAACTTTGGGGTACTTAGGGTAAGAAAAAGGGTATTCAATCAAAATAGCTTTGTAGGAGGCATGTTCACCAGCCGTATCGATACAGAAGGAAACAAGAACCTGGCCTATGGAATTGATGGTCTGATTCGACTTTTTGGAGATGATTATCTAACTGTTCAATGGGCCCAGACTTTTGACAGCCTGACCGAAGACGGAGGCGCTCAAAATTTCAAAAGCGGACGTCTGGCAGTTGATGTGAATCGCAGAAGGCGCAGAGGTTTTGGATACAACATCGGTACAATTTTATCCGGGCCCAATTATAATCCCGGTGTTGGATTTGTTGACCGCAACGATTTTAAATTTGGGACAGCGGCGCTTTCAAACACTTGGTTAAAGCCAGGAGGGGCCTTTATTTGGCATAAACTGGAAGTTGCGGGGAATACCTATGTCAACAATCAGGATCATGAGGTTCTTTCTGCTGAAGCCGGCCCGGAGTGGACATTTTCCAGAAAAAACCTTGACAGTGGCGGACTAGCGGTAAAGTGGGTTTATGAAAACCTATTGGAAGAATTCAGGCTTTCAGATGATGTTTCCATTCCTATCGGCAGCTATGATTTTTACCGAATTATCGGATCATACAGAATTGCAGGTGATAATACCTTAAGCGCAGGTGTTCAACTTGAAACTGGTCCATTTTACGATGGATGGCTGAATAGTATTACCATTACGCCTTCCTGGTATCTATCAAAACACTTTCAATTCAACCTGGAGTACGTCTACAATAATGCTGATTTTGCAGATAGGGATGAATTATTTGAATTTCACATTACCCGGTTACGCATCGGAACCGCTTTGAATCGCAAGCTTTCTACCAATGCTCTGGTTCAATACAACAGCACTGCTGATCTTTTTTCCGCCAACATCCGGTTTCGATACAACTTTAGAGAAGGCCAGGATCTATGGGTGGTACTAAATAGTGGGCTGAATACTAACAGATTGGACAACAATCCGGAATTACCAACAGTGGATACACAGTCTCTGTTGGTGAAGTATATACATACCTTTATTTTCTAGAGAAAATAAAAATTACAAATCCCAAAATCCAAGCACCAAAAAAATTACAAGCTTTAAATAACAAATTCCTAAGTCAAGTGAGCTCATACCTCATAACTATTAATCATCAATTGCCTGACCTACCAACATTCTGAATTTCCAACCTGTTTCGTCCTGAACAGGTCCTTGGGTTTGCTTCATAAGGATGCCAATGGTTTGTTCTTCCGGGTCGGCGAAATACTGTGTGTTAAAATATCCTCCCCATTCAAATGTACCTACACTGCCCACGCCAGCCTGGTCTTGCCCCGCTTTTGTTACAACCCCAAAAGCAAGTCCGTAGTAGCTATTAACCCCACCACTGAATAGATCTGCTGTTTGATTTCCCATGATCGACTTAATGGTAGTGCGGCTAAGAATCCTTACTCCATTCAATTCACCTCCATTCAGGTACATCTGAAGGAAGATAGCATAATCTTTTGCAGTGCTGGATAGACCGGCTCCTCCGGAGAAAAAGGTCTTGGAGCCTTTTAAGGGATAATCAGTGTCATAAAAAGTAACCGGGTATTTCACCCATTTATCATCTTCTTTCTTTTGAACGCTAACCAGACGGTCTGCCTTAGAACTAGGCAGATAGAACCAGCTGTCATCCATGCCTAAGGGATCAAACAATCTTTTTCTAAGGAATTCATCAAATGGCACCCCTGATATTATTTCGATAAAGTATCCCAACACATCAAGTCCTTCACTATAAGTAAACTTTTCTCCAGGGTGATGATGTAATGGCAATTTGGCCAACTTTTTCACACTTTGTTCAACAGTGATTGGTTGAGTAGTAAAAAGATCAGTAATACCTGCTTTCTCATAAATCATTTTAAATCGTTCATCTCCGTCAATTACTCCGTAACCCAAACCGGATGTATGAGTGAGCAGATGTCGAATGGTAATTTCCTTATCCGCAGTAATGGTAGTATAGCTGGTGTCATTATACTTATATGACTGCAATACCTGTGGATTTTTAAACTCTGGAATGAATTTTGAAATTGGATCATCCAGTTGAAATTTGCCCTCTTCCCATAGCATCATTACTGCTGTGGAGGTAATGGCCTTTGACTGAGAAGCAATTCTAAAGATATCATCTTCATTCATTTTTCTTCCCGATGAATTGTCCGCCATACCGTAGGCCTGGTGAAATACAATTTTCCCCTTTCTGGCAACCAATGCTACAATTCCTGGCAGATCACCACTTTTCACTGCTTCCTGACACATGGCATCGATTCGATCCAGCCGTTCGGAAGACATACCAACACTTTCCGGGGATGCCGGAGTAAGCGGCGCGGATTTTTGGCTGGATTTAGTTTGACCATTGGCCGTAAATACCAATGTGATCAGTATCAGGGTGACTACGTTTTTCATAATTGGAAGTGCTCTCTTCATTGAGAATTATTAATTGATCTTTTTTAATTTATATACTTCCGGTTGAGGATCCAGTGGCTCAAGTATCTTGCTTGCCACTGCAGGGTGGTCAACAGGTATGTGGGTAGCCCGGAACGTGCCGTACTCAAATGGCCCGATCGGTTGAGGAGTGGTTCCATCAGCCATACGGATATAACCAGCATACGGGGTCATGTATTCCCAAAGCACCTCTCTTTTGGCATTCACTTCGAAGAAACGGCCTCTGGCACCCTCAGTGATAAAAGTATTCCCATTGGCCATGCGGTGTGATCCGGATATGAACGGGCTGTAAAAGGATAGAGTGTCCAGGGCCACGTAGCTCCATTTAGGTTCTTCGGGACCAAACTGTCCGCTTTCACCCAGTAAATAGCCTGAATCTGTCAAAGGAGTTTTAAGTTCCAACACGGATGAATAGCCAGGTTCGGCGTAGGGTACGTTATTATTGAATACCATGAGATTACCTGCTCCCGGTAACCCGGTCACAATCCACTTGACATCATGCTGGCCTCCCAATTTCTGGTCAGTTGAGTCTCCAGCATAATAATTTTCAGGATTACCCCACCGGTAGAGAATATCTCCTCCTTTTCCCCACCTTCCTCCTCTATGTCCCCCAGCTTCTTCAGTGGTGGTACCGTGATCAATAATCATTATTTCGTCTAAACCCGGTGAACTCAATACAATTTGATCAAGACGGGCATTATAATTTATGGCATTGGTATGATACATATCCGATCCTTGGTTCTGGGGAGTGTCATTAATATTTGCGTTGTTGCCTGCTCTTCGTTCATTTAGCTCCTCTTCGGTGACGGGATCGGGTACCCCAATAAGATTAATATCCAATAATTCAGGGTGTTCCGAAACGTCGCCGTAGTTTATTTTGGAATCGTCATAATCCTGAACAAGATGGTCCCAAATGTGCCATTGCCAAACAATAACAGCATCGTTTGATCCTCTTGGCTCAAGCTCAATAACCCAATCCGGCCATAGGCCAGCCTGGGGAATATTCTCCGGATTCCTGCCTGCCGTAATGGCCTCCTCCGGAGTTTTTGCTTCCCAGGCTATGGCCAGGTAATTCCCATTGGGCATAATAGCTACATCATGATGTGTCAGGTATTCGGTGGAAGAAAATTTGTACCCCCAAACCAATTCACCGTCCCAGGTAAATTCCTGGAGCCATCCTCCCTGGCCGCCGCCGTCGAACAGCGGCGTTTCCGGGTCTCTGCCGCCGCGGGCCAGGTTACCATTTTCCTTCAGGTATACCCAACCTGAGGGACCGTAGTCACTTTCCCAGGTGTGTACAACCTGACCGTTGAGGTTAATCAGGTAGGTAGTACCGGACAGCAATGGGGAGAAATAAATATATCCCGGTGTGGCTTTCGGGGTGTTTCTAAGTAGACCTCTGGGGAGACCCAGTCCAGGTAAATTACGATTTTGTTGAGGTGTTTCAGGCGGTGTTTCGGTGGGTTGCTCCTTTTGGCAACCCGCCAAGCTAAATATTAGTAGAGCCGAAAGTATCCGGACAAAACAGTTTTTCATTTTCTTAGCATTCTTTGGAGATACGAAATAATTTGGTATCAAGCCCGAGTTAAATCGGCCCGGTGAATCTAAGAAAAAAATATCTATTCTGAACTTGTTTAACAAAAGTGAGTAAACAAGGTAGCAATTCCCGGTCGGGCTACCTGATTTTGCTCATTATGATCCACATTTTGAGAGTCTGTGGGGAGACCCGGGATTCGAAGCAATTTTGCGATCGGGCTTCCAAAAAGATTGCAGTGGAACGGGAGCACATAGCCAATTTGAAGAACCAGGGGCTTTATAGGTTACCACCCATTTTTCTTTGAATCAACTCACCATGCAAAAAGCGGATTTGTGGGGTCCATACCAAATTTGACCTTGCCGGCTTCCTCCAGCCATAGGCGCTGGATTACCACGTGCTGCATGGCAGCATGAATGTCACGGTGACACCGCTCAAGTGAAAAATCCTGGTACAGCGCGGGACTGCCGGCGACTTCATACAAAGCAGAGACCAGTGACCGACATTCCCTCCCGGTAGTTACGGCTGCACTCCATACCTGTGCAAGGTCGTCAGGCGTCCACTCCGATCCGGATTGACAGATTTTCCAGAGGCTGCCTAATGTCAGATGTAAATGAGCCCGCAGGGCAGCTATTTTGGTAGCTGCCTCAGCCACCAGAAATTGATTTGATGCACGGTCTGGAAGACCAGGGACCGGGTCAACGGTGATCTTGCTTCGTGCAAGATCGATCACTGATTCCAATGCTGCTTGCGCAATTCCCAAACAGATCGCCGCATGTCCAGCTGACATGGTGCAGCCAATTGGAATGCGCCCAATAGGCCGATCGAGTTGGCTGGGACCCATAGGAGAAAAGGTTTTCCCCATAGGAACCATTAAATCATCAACCGTGATGTCATGACTACCAGTACCCCGCAAACCACCAACATGCCAGGTATCTATAATTTCATACGAACCTGACGGAATGAATGCCATGAGCATTTGTGGCCCACCTTGTTCGGCCATCTGTATCTCGCCGTCTTTCTCCACCATGCACATGAAACCAATCCAGTCCGCATGCATACAGCCCGATACCAACGACCAGTGTCCGGAAATCCTGAAACTGTCATTTTCCATGGAAGCCCTACCGGTTGGACGGGTGGAACTGGTATACGTTAAAGTGGGGTCTCCAAAGATCTCTTTTCGCACTGAATCTGATAGGAACCTGCTTAAAAGACATGGAAGGGAACTGTTCCAGACAGCCCATCCAACGGACGCCTCAGATTTGGCCAAAGCTTCGTAAACTTCCAGGGACACTACCGGATCTAATTCCAGTCCACCTATGTCCGTAGTTATCACCTGACGAAATAGATTGGATTCAACCAATGCGGAAATGATTGACTTGGGTAGCTGACGCTGGGCTTCAGTTTCTGATCTTAATTGGATAATTTGAGGGCCAAGAGCGGTGGCGGTGGTTACGGCATGGTGGGGCATATCGATTGTCTTTGGTGGAATAATGATTTCTGGTCGATCAATGTATAAATTATTGATGATCAATGCAATACTGGCTCAATTAGCCAAAAATATATTCTTAAGAGATTGTAAAACAAAATACAAATTTTCAAAACTTCAAATAATTTAACAAGTGCCAATTCTCCCACAAAGGAGGTCCTTTGGACCAGCCCCAAACAAGTGAAGCTAGGTTTTACCTGAAGGTTTGATCTGAACTTCCACTTTTCTTTTTTTCAGGGTGCTGAACGCAATGACAATCAAAGCGGAGTTAAAGATGATCCCAATAGTTAATACCACCCAGCCAGGTACCAGGTCAAAAACAGTAGCCCGTTGAAAGATTTCGGAGAAGTGGTGCATGGGAGTGGGATGTATTACGATCTTTGCAAACCAGCAACTGGCCAATACCATAAAGATCCAACTATAATTCCGTCTCAAACGCCGTCCGAAAGCCTCCATAAATGAGATCTTGAAACTGGAATTTTTTAGTTCCGAGCTAAGCAGTTCCTTCCAGTTTGAATGCATTGGGGCTGTTTCCGGTGATATGAGGTTGGCGAAGAAGTTTTCATTGAGCAATGCGATGCGCCAACGCCAAAGATCAAAATATTTATAGCGGCGAGATTCAATGATCAAGAAGAATAGCACGAAAATAGTAGCCAGAATAATTACAAAATGTGGGATCTTGGGCCCTCCAAAGGCCACAGACAAGAAGGCCGCGGTAGTGACAATAGCCCAATTAGTGGTTACATCCAATCTGGTTCGCCAGGTGTTTGCACGGTCCATTTCCGCGCGGTAGTAATGACAAAGAGCAGTTATGTATTCGGTAGAACTCGGACTATCAGATTCGGCTTTCATGGTAGATTTGGAGCTGAATATAAGTTATGGATAAAAAGGACGAATTGCAATTCTAGCCAGTAGGTGGCCTACTGGCAAATTCCAAAAAACAAATGATAAGCACCAATTAAGTTCCAAAGAACCAATTTCCAATTTCCAAACTTCCTGAAGTTGCTACCTTTTATCGACATTTTTTAAGCAGCTTTTTTGTAATTTGAATTTGGTAATTTCTAGTAATGACAACTTCTCGTCAATTAGCCGCCATCATGTTTACCGACATCGTCGGGTACACTGCTTTGATGGGCCGGGACTCTGCCAAGGCCCTGGAGTTAATCCACATCAGTAAGGAAATACAAAAGCCCCTGGTGGAAAGGTATAACGGACAATGGCTCAAAGAAATGGGCGACGGAGTGCTGGTAAAGTTCAGTACAGCCTTAGATGCGGTAAATTGTGCGGTAGATATTCAAAAAACTGCCGGTGTGAAATTCGATGGTAAACTTCGTATCGGAATTCACCTGGGAGATGTCACTGTCGAGAATGAGGATGTCTATGGTGACGGAGTTAACGTGGCGTCACGCTTGGAATCTATCACTGATCCCGGAGGGATTTACATTTCAGACGCCATAGAAAAGGCCATTCGCGGTCAATCAAAAATTGAAACATATTACCTGGGAGAACAGCAACTGAAAAACGTCGACTATGGGGTTCGTACTTATGCCCTACAGGGAGGAAATCTTCCTTCTCCAGCTCAAACCTTACTGCCAAAGTCCATGTCCCCGACTTCTAAAGAGGGAGGTGCTAGAAGGCTTAAATCAAAAATGGCCTACTTCACTATTACTGCATTGGCAGTGGTACTGGCAATATGGTATTTCTTTGCCTACGTGCCAAATCTACAGCAACTAGTTTCAGGTGATGATTTTGCGAGTAAAGAAAGGTCGATTGCCGTGCTGCCGTTTGTCAACATGAGCCCTGATCCTGACAATGAATATTTCAGCGATGGCATGACACAGGAACTTTGCAATCGTCTATCCAGAATACAGAATTTAAGGCTGACCTCCAGGTTGGCATGTCTTCGATTCAAAGGATCAACCTTATCCCCGGCGGAAATTGCTAAGGAATTGGGTGTTGAATACTTGATAGATGGCAGTGTTCGAAAATTTGGAAATAAAGTCAGGATCAATGCCCAGCTAATTGAAGCCGCTACAGGTTTTGAGCTAGCCTCATATGACTTTGACGGAAATTTGGAAGGGGCCCTTGAAGCCCAAGATAGGGCAGCATTGAGTATTGCGGAAGAATTGCAACTAGACTTAGGTGCTGAAGAAGTTGTGGCAATCCAAAAGCGATATACGGACAATAATCAGGCGTATAACGCTTATTTAAAAGGCTGGATGTTGTTGGAATCCTTACATAGTAACCTTCAGCCTTCAAGTGAGAAACTGGATGCCGCCAAGCAACATTTTGAAGAAGCTCTGGCCCAGGATTCTTCTTACGCAAAGGCTTACGCCGGACTTTCTATAGTCGAATCACTCCACTATTTTTACGGATATCAGAAAGAATATGATCGTTTGGAGCGGGCAGAGAACTTGGCCCGGCAGGCACTAAAACTTGATGGCAATTTACCAGAGGGTCACCTGGCATTAGCTGAGTTTTTTACATATTCAGGAAGACATGAAGAGGCTATTAAGTCATACAGAGTAAGCCTTGACAGTAAACCAGACAATCCAATCGGATGGTGCCACCTTTCGTATACCTGCCGAATTTCTGATCCCATCGATCTAGACGGTGCTGAGTACGCAGCACGAATGGCTATCAAACAACAACCCACTTACATATGGTCATATCTGAACCTGGGGGCAGCATTGTGGCTAAAGGAACAATTTGCTGAAGCCATAAAAGCATATCAATATTGTATTGAATTAAATCCAAATTGGCTATATCCCTACCTTAGTATTGGTTCAATCCAACTAACCCAAGGCGATTATGACCTGGCAATGGAAATGTTTCAGCAGGCTGACAAATTAAGTGATACCCCTGATATAAACGTTAAGATGAGTTTTGTATATGCAGAGCAAGGTGAAAAAGAACTGGCTTTGACTGAACTTGAGAAAGCATTTAAGGCTGGTTATAGCAACTTTGATCTAATTGAATCAATCCCACACTATCATTCCATAAGAAATGATGATGAATTTAAGACACTGATTTCTAAATTTAAAAATCAAGAAACCCATTAATCTACCATTGGATCATAGCGGATGCTGTCACCAGTAATGAAAGAATCAAACCCCAGTACAACAAAATTTTTGTTATTTGAAATTTGCCTGCCTTCAATCAAATATTCAGTGCCCGATCCCCTGTTGCCACCAAACACGCTTCCTTAATGGCCTCTGAAAAGGTCGGATGCGCATGTGACATCCTGGAGATGTCTTCCGCTGAGGCCCGGTACTCCATGGCCACCACAGCCTCCCCAATCATATCAGCAGCCCGTGGTCCAATGATATGGACTCCCAGGATTTCATCGGTCTGTTGATGTGCCAGCACTTTGACCTGCCCATCAATATCCATGCTCGCTCTTGCTCTTGCTGATGCCTTAAAAGGGAACGCTCCTTTTTTGTAGGGAATTTTAGCTTCCTTCAGGGCCTCCTCGGTATGACCCACCGAAGCTACTTCCGGCCAGGTGTAAACCACCCCTGGGATCAAAAGGTAATTAATGTGTGGCTTTTGCCCTGCCAGTTGTTCAGCTACCAACACCCCTTCCTCCTCGGCCTTATGTGCCAGCATGGCCCCTCTTACTACATCTCCAATGGCAAATATGTTATTTACAGATGTCCTGAGATGATTGTCAACGGCAATTCTACCGGCCTGGTCGGTGTTAATGCCCACATTTTCCAGCCCAAGACCTTCTGTGTAGGGTCTGCGGCCGATAGACACCAGGCAATAATCGCCCTTGAGGGTCTTTGATGCCCCGGATTTATCTTCGGCGGTAACAGTTACCTGACGTCCGGTATTTTTAACTTCAGTTACTTTATGCCCTAACAGGAACTCAAATCCTAATTTTTTCAGAACTTTTTGAAGTTCTTTGCCCATGGTGCCATCCATGGTGGGAATAATACTGGTCATCATCTCCACTACAGTTATCTTGGTGCCCAACCTGGCGAATACTGATCCTAACTCCAGGCCAATAACTCCACCGCCCATAATGATCATATGCTTGGGCAGCTTGGTGATCTCCAACGCTTCTGTACTGGTGATCACCCGTTTCTTGTCTAGTTCAATAAACGGTAAACTAGCCGGCTTAGACCCTGTGGCAATAATAATGAACTTGCTGGTCAGCTTGATGTCCTCGCGCCTGCCTGCCATGCCTTTGGCAGATAAACCAGCAGGAGAGGCAGGCTCCGCACTCCTCACTGCTATGGTGTTTTTGTCCTGAAATTCACCAACTCCGTTATAGACATCTATCTTATTTTTTTTCATAAGGTAACTGATGCCTCCGGTAGTTTGGTCCACCACCGACTGTTTCCTTTTTACCATTTGCTCCAGGTCAACCTGGTATTTACCACCCTTGATTCCGTGCTCTTCGAATTCATGAATTGCTTTATGATAGTGCTCGCTGGAGTCCAATAAAGCCTTCGAAGGGATACAGCCTACATTTAAGCAGGTGCCCCCCAGGGCAGGGTACTTTTCGATAATAGCGGTTTTCATTCCCAACTGGGAGCATCGAATTGCCGCTATGTAGCCACCCGGGCCTGAACCGATTACTGTTACATCGTATTGCATAAGTTATTTATATACCTACCAGCATGCGGGCAGGGTCTTCCAAAAATTCTTTAACCCGGTAGAGAAAACTGACAGACTCCCTGCCATCGATAACCCTGTGGTCATAGGAAAGAGCCACATACATTATGGGCCTCACCACAATTTCTCCATCAACTGCCACCGGTCGCTGTACTATATTGTGCATTCCCAAAATGGCCGACTGGGGTTGATTAATAATCGGAGTGGAAAGCATGCTGCCAAAGATACCGCCATTGGTAATGGTAAAGGTGCCTCCGGTCATTTCTTCAATACTGAGTTTCCCCTCGCGTGCCTTAACAGCCAGCCGTACTACTTCTTTCTCAATCCCTTCAAAGCTCAGTAGTTCAGCATTACGTATTACTGGTACCACCAACCCTTTTGGTGAGCTTACTGCGATGGAAATGTCACAAAAATCATTGTATACCACCTCCTGATCATCAAGCATGGCGTTGACCGCCGGCCATTCCTGAAGCGCCAGGCAGACAGCTTTGGTAAAGAATGACATGAATCCCAGTCCCACTTCTTTTTTCTCCTTGAACCGGTCCTTGTACTTTTTACGAATGTCCATCACCGATATCATGTCCACCTCATTAAAAGTGGTGAGCATGGCGGTTTCGTTCTTGGCTGCTACCAGACGCCGGGCGATGGTTTTTCGCAGGCTGCTCATCTTTTCTCTTCGCTGGTTGCGATGGCCGGACGCGATCGCAGAAAATTCAGCTGGTTCATCAGCGGCTACTTTTTGCTGTGCTGCCTCTGCATCCTGCTTGATAATTCGGCCACCAACACCGGTACCAACTACTGTTGCTGGAGCAATGCTTTTTTCTGCCAATATCTTTGCCGCGGCCGGCGAGGGGTGTCCCTCGGTATAACTTCCGCCAGCAGTGTCTGTCTGGGCGGGCGCCGCAGGGGTAGCCTTATCTTCAGGAGTTATCACAGGAGCTTCAGAAACCTCAATCTTGCATATCAAAGCCCCGATCTCTAACACATCCTCTTCTTGCGCCACAATTCGGAGCACACCATTTGCTTCAGCCGGAAGTTCAAAAGAGGCCTTGTCCGAATCGATATCGGCGATATTTTCATCCAATTCCACATAATCACCGTCATTCTTAATCCATGAAGCCAGCGTCACTTCCGTTATTGACTCCCCTACCTCCGGCACCCGCATTTCGATAATGTCAGCAACGGCAGGAGCAACAGCAACAGAGGTCTCTTTTGCAGGCTCTGGCTCAGTTTTTGCCTCTATCTGGCGCTCGCCCTCTTGTTCCACACTGTTGCCAGCGCTTTCAGCGCTGGTATCAATTTCACAGATCACTGAGCCGATCTCCAAAGTATCTCCTTCCCGGGCTTTGATTTTCAGTATCCCTGCGGCTTCAGCATTGAGCTCAAAAGAGGCCTTGTCCGACTCCAGTTCACATATGATCTCATCCATCTCCACATAGTCACCGTCCTGTTTAAGCCATTCACTAATGGTTACTTCGGTTATTGATTCACCCACAGTGGGGATTTTTATTTCTAAGTTCATGGTTACTCCTGGTTTAGGCTATGAAAACGCCCGTTCAATAATGTTTCTTTGTTCTTCCTGATGTACCTTGTGATACCCAGTGGCAGTGGAAGCGGTGGCCCTCCTGGAAATGATGTCTTTATTCACCTCGCGGAAAGAACGCAGGATGAATGCCCAGGCGCCCATATTCTCAGGTTCTTCCTGGACCCAATATATGTGATCGGTTTTATACCGTTTTAGTTCGGCCATCACTTGCTTCTTAGGGAAAGGATGCATTTGCTCCAATCTGATAATTGCCACGTCTCGTCGTTTTTTCTTTTGTTGTTCCTCCTGAAGTTCATAGAAGATCTTTCCCGAACACATTAGTACTTTATTCACTTTCCCCCCTGTCGCATAATTATCAGGGATTATTTCTTTAAACCGGCCGGCAGTGAATTCAGAGATAGGGCTCATCACGTTGGGGTGCCTCAACAAGGATTTAGGAGACATGATTACCAGCGGCATTCTGAAAGGCAAAGCCAGCTGACGTCTTAATGCATGGAACAGATTAGCAGGCGTAGTAATGTTGGTTACAAACATATTCCAGCCAGCAGCCATTTGCAGAAATCGCTCTGGTCGGGCATTGCTGTGCTCCGGTCCTTGTCCTTCGTATCCGTGTGGTAAAAATAAAGTGAGCCCGTTCATGCGGTGCCATTTAGTATAGCTGGCAGTGATGAACTGATCGATCATCACCTGTGCTCCATTGGCAAAATCTCCAAATTGGGCTTCCCAGATTACCAGCGCATTGGGATTGGCCATGGCGTATCCAAATTCAAATCCCAGTACTCCGAATTCAGAAAGAAGCGAATTGTTGACGTCAAATTTCTCCTGACCCTCTGCTATAAAGTCCAGGCTGGAATAAGATTCATTGGTTTGTGCATCACGAAGTACTGCATGCCTGTGCGAAAAAGTGCCCCGGCGGCTATCCTGGCCGGAAAGTCGCACTACTTTATTTTCTAATAATAAGGATCCGTATGCCAGCAGCTCAGCGGAAGCCCAATTCAGTTCCTTTTTATCAAAAAACATCTCCTGACGTTGCTTGAGTTGTTTTTCAATTTGCTTAATAGGCTTAAAACCCTGAGGAAGCTTGATCAGTGCTTCACCAACCTGCTTTACCACCGACGCTTTGATACTGGTTATCGGTGACTTGTCAAAATCTTTAGGCTCTGATTTGCGCATGGTGCGCCATTCTTCCTCCATGGGTTGATATTGATAGGGAAGTTTCTGTTGTTTTAACCTGTTCAACCGGTCTTGCAACAACGAACGAAATTTTTTGTCCATGCCTTTTGCCAGCTTTGCATCCACGTCACCGCGCTCAATAAGCTTCATGTTGTACACTTCCCTGGGGTTAGGATGTTTGGAGATGATGTTATAGAGAGAAGGTTGAGTGAATTTCGGCTCATCGCTTTCATTGTGGCCATGGCGTCGGTAACAAACCATATCGATAAATATGTCACGATTGAATTTTGTGCGAAATTCCACTGCCAGTTTGGTGCAGAATATCACCGCTTCCGGATGGTCTCCATTTACATGAAGAACAGGTGCGTCGATGGTTTTTGCCACATCGGTGCAATATATGCTTGAACGGGCCTCATCGAAATCCGTAGTGAATCCAACTTGATTGTTAATAACAAAGTGAATGGTCCCTCCAGTGGTGTAGCCTGCTAGTTTTGACATCTGTGCCAGCTCGTAGACTACACCCTGTCCGGCAATAGCGGCATCACCGTGGATCAATATGGGCAGTACTTTGTCCTGATCGTTGTGGTACTGTTTGTCGATTTTCGCACGGGTAAATCCCTGGACCAGGGGATCTACTGCTTCCAGGTGAGAAGGATTGGGGCTCAACTTCAGATGTATGATTTTTCCGGACGGTGTTTTCACCTGGCTGGAAAACCCCATGTGGTATTTTACATCACCATCTCCCATGGTCAGGTCTGGTTGGGTCCCTTCAAACTCATTAAAGATCTGCTCGTAGGTTTTACCCATTATGTTGGCCAAAATATTTAATCGACCCCGGTGTGCCATACCAATAACCACCTCTTCTACCCCAAGATCTGTAGCTTTGTTAATAATAAAATCCAATGCAGGTATGGTGGTTTCGCCACCTTCCAGAGAAAATCGTTTTTGACCGATATATTTGGTATGCAGGAAGTTTTCAAACACTACTGCTTCGTTAAGTTTGAATAGTATTCTTTGTTTTTCGGCTGCAGTAAGTTTAAAGTTTAATGCCTCGTATTCACACTTTTTTTCAAACCATTCGAATACCTCCGGTTCCCGCATATACATATACTCAAAGCCAATTGGCCCCAGGTAGATTGATTCTAATGCAGCAATAATGTCTTTTAGTTTGGTACGCCCAATGCCCATTGCCATCCCGGCATCGAATTCCAGATCCAAATCGGCCTCTGTTAAACCAACATCGGACAAGCTGATCCTCGGCTTGCGATCAAGCCGGGTCCTTACAGGGTTGGTGTCCGATTTTAGATGGCCCCTGCTTCTATATGCATGAATGAGATAACGCACCTGGACTTCTTTGTAGGCATTGGTATCGGTTGCCGGAGCAAAATTTTGTTCTTGTGAAAATTCATATCCCTCAAAGAATTGACGCCAACTGCTATCTACGGATTTAGGATCTTGTATATAAGATTGGTAAAGTTCCTCGATATAGGTGCTGTGGGCATTGGATATATATGAGTATTGGTTCATGGCCGGGAAATAGTCAGATTTGTCAAAGGTAGAGAACGGTTTGTAAATAGAAAAATTGCATAAACGAATATACGTGTATTGCAATGTAAGATTGTCCGGCAATTTAGCAAAATCTCATGCCTATGATCTCAATTTGTTTAGTGCAAGGCGTATGGAACTTGGGGCATTGGATTATTTTTTCATAATCATTATTACCATTGAAAATATAATGGTCAAGCCAATAAACTTAAGAATATTGGCGTATTCAGCCAGGAGGTAGTATCAGGTTAAAGCAAGGAGCAATGTCCCGCAAAATTCTAAGATCCAATCAACAGACAGAAGTGCTATCTTTAGCTTAGGTCGTTTCATTTCAATTTAAATACCGCAGTTCATCTTTATAAATCAAATTTCAGATTATAACAAGATCTATTAATTAAATATCGGTTTCAATTCCCAAAGCTCATAATTCATAATTTATAACTTAGACCACGTTTTGCTATAACCAATATATAAATTACCTTTGCAGATC
This sequence comes from Flammeovirgaceae bacterium, assembly GCA_003229495.1. Taxonomy (GTDB): domain Bacteria; phylum Bacteroidota; class Bacteroidia; order Cytophagales; family Cyclobacteriaceae; genus SZUA-3. Next base: position 11,719 of record QIEB01000489.1, on the reverse strand, counting down.
TTAAAAACGGACGAGATCCACAAAGTGAAATTAGAAAATGGCTGTAAAAATTAGATTAGCGCGTCGAGGACGCAAGAAACTGGCATTGTACGACGTGGTGGTGGCAGACGCCAGAGCACCACGAGATGGTCGATTTATTGAAAAGATTGGTACATACAATCCAAATACCGATCCTGCCACTATACATCTTGAGGAGGATAGGGCTTTCGATTGGATTATGAAGGGTGCCCAACCAACTGATACAGTAAGGGCCATGCTTTCTTACAAAGGTGTTATGCTAAGGAAGCATTTACAGGTAGGAGTGAACAAAGGAGCAATTACCCAAGAAGCCGCAGACAAAAAACTTGAGGTCTGGAAGAACGAAAGAGAAGCCAAAGTAACTGCTAAAGTTGAAAAATTACGACAGGTCCAGTCCACCAGGGACAAAGAAAGGCTTGAATCAGAGACAAAAGTTAAGGAGGCACGTGCGGAGGCGATTAAGAGAAAAGCTGTGGTAGCTGAAACGGAGGATGCTGAGACCTCGGCTGAGGAAGCACCCGCAGAGAAAGCTGCCACCGAAGCACCCGCAGAAGCCGCCGCCGCCGAAGCACCAGCTGAGGAAACTGCAGCCGAAGCACCAGCGGAAGAAGCTGCCGTCGAAGCACCCGCAGAAGAAGCTGCCGCCGAAGCACCAGTTGAAGAAGCTGCCGTCGAAGCACCCGCAGAAGAAGCTGCCGCCGAAGCACCAGCGGAAGAAGCTGCCGCCGAAGCACCCGCAGAGAAAGCTGCCACCGAAGCACCCGCAGAAGCCGCCGCCGCTGAAGCACTAGTTGAAGCCGCCGTCGAAGCACCCGCAGAAGAAGCTGCCGCCGAAGCACCAGCGGAGGAAGCTGCCGTCGAAGCACCCGCAGAAGAAGCTGCCGCAGAAGCACCAGTTGAAGAAACTGCATCCGAAGCACCAGTTGATGAGGCCCCGGCCGATGAAGCACCAGTTGAAGAAGCTGCCGTCGAAGCACCAACTGAAGAAACTGCTGCCGAAGCACCAGTTGAAGAAGCTGCCGCCGAAGCACCAGCGGAGGAAGCTGCCGTCGAAGCACCCGCAGAAGAAGCTGCACCAGTTGAAGAAGCTGCCGCCAAAGCACCGGCGGAAGAAGCTGCCGCCGAAGCACCAGTTGAAGAAGCTGCCGTCGAAGCACCCGCTGAGGAAACTGCAGCCGAAGCACTGGCGGAAGAAGCTGCCGCCGAAGCACCCGCAGAAGAAACTGCAGCCGAAGCACCAACGGAAGAAGCCGCCATCGAAGCACCAGCTGAGGAAGCTGAGGAGCCCAGCACTGAAGAGCCTGCAGCTGATGAAAATCCTGCTTCAGAAAAGGAGAAATAATTATTTATTAGCATCATGAAGATTGATGCTTGTTTTCAACTAGGCTATATTACCGGAACCCATGGACTTTCCGGTGAAGTGCATGTGTTACTTGATACTGACCAGCCGGAAAATTATAAAGATCTGGAATCAGTATTTCTACTCCTCAAAGGAGAAAAGGTACTGGTTCCTTTTTTTATTCAAAGCCTGCAAATCAAGGGAGATAAAGCCATTGCAAAGTTTGAGGAGATCTCTTCAAAGGACCAGGCCCGCAAACTCACAGGAAGTGCTCTGTATTTACCACTGGACCATTTGCCGTCTTTGGAAGGTGATGATTTTTATTTCCATGAACTGATGAATTGGAAAGTAATCGATGTCCAACTTGGTGAACTTGGGTTTATCGTTTCAGTTTATCATCAATCTTCTCAGATACTTTTGGTCATGGACTACCAAGACCATGAGGTGTTGATCCCGTATACTGAAGAGATCGTACGGGGTATAGACCGTGAACATCAACAGGTACGGGTTTCCTTGCCTGATGGTTTGTTAGAGGTATATCTCGGAGACTAAATTCCCACATTTATGCGTATTGATATCATCACCGTATTGCCCTCACTTTTGGATAGTTTTTTGCACCATTCTATTGTACAAAGAGCACAGGATAAGGGTTTGGTAGATCTAAAGATCCATGATCTTCGAGATTACTCAGAGAATAAACATCGGACAGTGGATGATTATGCTTATGGTGGAGGAGCAGGCATGGTACTTATGATTGGACCGGTAGTGAACTGTCTTGAATTTTTAAAGAAGGACCGGGAGTATCAGGAAATCATCTATATGAGCCCTGATGGCAGGCCATTCCATCAAGGTGTAGCCAATGAACTCAGTCTTTTAGAAAACATAATTATTATTTGCGGTCATTATAAAGGCATAGACGAACGGCTGCGGGAACATTTTGTTACCCGTGAAATAAGCATTGGAGATTATGTGTTGTCGGGCGGTGAACTGCCTGCTGCTGTACTTTCTGATGCCGTGATCCGGTTGTTGCCAGGGGTGCTGTCCAATGAAAGCAGTGCATTGTCGGATTCTTTTCAGGATGGTTTGGTGGCCCCTCCGGTTTACACTCGCCCTGCCGGATTCAGGGGCATGGAGGTACCTGAAGTATTACTGAGTGGCCATGAAAAGAAGATAGAGAAATGGCGTTTCGAGCAATCCATAAAGCGCACGCAGGAACGAAGACCGGATAAAGAGAACAAGGGAACAAGCGAACAAGCGAACAATTGAACATTAGAACAAGGGAACAATTGAACATTAGAAGCCTACAATGCACCAAACTTGGGCGTTTCCCGAAGGAACTCGCCTTGCAAACTCAAACTTAACTTATAATTCATAACTCATAATTTATAATTCAAAAAGAATATGCCTATATTTGCAGTCCGTTTTTGAAAGCTAGTGACATGAGTGATTTGATAAAATTGGTGGAAAGTGAGTACGCAGAAGCAAGGAGCAAGCATCCTGACTTTAAAGCTGGTGACACAGTAAATGTGCACGTTAAGATCAGAGAGGGCAACAAAGAAAGAGTACAGCAGTTTCGCGGTACTGTGATTCAGCGGAAAAATTCCAATACCAACGGAGAAACTTTTACTGTAAGGAAAGTGTCTAACGGAATCGGAATTGAACGTATTTTCCCCATTCTAAGTCCAAATATTGACCAAATTGAGTTGATCAGAAAAGGAAAAGTAAGAAGGGCCAGACTCTTTTACCTCAGGGGAAGACAAGGAAAAGCCGCAAGAATTAAAGAGAAAATCTAGGTTAAATATTTATTATAGATCAAAGGCCTGTTCGATAAGAGCAGGCCTTTTTTGTGGGAACAATAGAACAATAGAACATTCGAATTTGGGAATGTTAATTGTTCATTCAAAATCGTCCATCGTTAATTCTAACACATGATAATTCATCAGGTTTATTTCTGGTTAAAAGACCCTCAAAGCAGTGATGCCCGGGATCAATTGAAGAAGGGATTGGAAAATCTACTAACTATTGAGACCATAAAATCAGGTCACATTGGCATTCCAGCATCTACGCCACTCAGGGAGGTGGTGGACCACAGTTTTGCATTTTCCTATCAAACCATCTTCGAGAGCATGGATGATCATGAGGTGTATCAGACCCACACAGTGCACCTTCGTTTTATTGAAGCCTGTGAGCACCTCTGGGATCGTGTTCAAGTGTTTGATTATTCACTAACGGACTAGAAAACTCATCTAATTTCACCTAATAACCGGGTGGTATTTTATCTTTGCGCTATGGCTCAAATAGAGTTTCACAAATACCAGGGTACTGGGAATGACTTCATAATGATTGACGATAGGGAACAATCATTCGATGAGACTCGTCTTGATTTGATCAGTTCGTGGTGTAATAGAAAGTTTGGTATTGGGGCGGACGGAGTTATATTGATTAGAGAACATGATGAGTATGATTTCGAAATGTTGTATTTCAACCCTGATGGTTCACAGAGTTTGTGCGGAAACGGGAGTCGATGTGCAGTGAAATTTGCTAATTCTTTGGGCTTGGTAGGCGATATTTGCACTTTCCTTGCTGTTGATGGCTCTCATGAGGGCCATATTGAACGCGACCGTGTATTTATTAAAATGCAGGATGTTGAGGCCCTCTCCCAGACAGGGGAAGAGTATTTTATCAATACAGGATCTCCGCACCATGTTAAAATGGTTCCCAAAGTGTCTATGGTGGATGTAGTTCATGAAGGGAGGACCATTCGCAATAGTCCAAAGTATCAGCCCCAGGGTACTAATGTTAATTTTGTAGAACCTCAAGCCGGCGAGATTGTGGTTCGCACTTATGAAAGAGGCGTTGAAGACGAAACTATGTCATGTGGAACCGGTGTGACCGCTGTTGCTTTGGTGATGGGCGACAGGGGTTTTGAAAGCCCTGTGGACATTAAAACGGCGGGAGGAAAGCTACAAGTCTCATTTGACAGGCATTCAGATGGATGTTACAGGGAGGTGTATTTGAGTGGCCCAGCAGAAAAGGTGTTTGAAGGGGTACTTGATTTTTAATACACCATCTGATGAATTCCGCCATTTTGACATATTGTATCTACCGTAGTACAGTTTTTGTGTGCCTCTTTCAGTATTACATAAAAATCCGGTTAAATTTAAGGAATTAACATTTTTTACCATGTTAGATTTAGTCAGCAAAGGATTTGCCAGGATCTTTGGAACCAAATCAGATAAAGATATTAAGAAGGTCCTACCCTATGTAGGACAGATCAATGAGATTTACCAGTCCTTTGAAAATATAAGCGATGATGATCTACGGAATGAAACCAGGAAAATAAGAGAAACCATCACCGCAGCCCTTGCCGAAATTGATGCAGGAATTGTAGCATTGAACAAGCAGGTTACAGATAATCCTGATATGGATATCCATGAAAAGGAGGAGGTATTCAAAGGGATAGATGCCATGGAGGAAGATCGAAACGAGTCCTTGGAAGAGGTGCTGATGGAAGTATTACCTCAAGCCTTTGCCGTGGTAAAGGAAACCGCCCGAAGATTTAAAGATAACCATACACTGACAGTAACTGCCACCATTGAAGATAAAGCGCTGGCTTCTAATGTTGATAATGTTGAGATTCAGGGATCACAGGCTATTTGGCATAACAAATGGATTGCCGGTGGGAGCGAAATTATATGGGACATGCTACATTATGATGTGCAGCTCATTGGTGGCATTGTCTTACATCAGGGAACGATTGCCGAGATGGGAACGGGTGAAGGTAAAACCCTGGTGGCCACACTCCCAGCATTCTTAAATGCACTGACTGACAGGGGTGTGCACATCGTTACCGTAAATAATTATTTGGCTACCAGGGATAGTGAGTGGATGGCGCCAATCTTTCAGTTCCATGGACTCTCCGTAGATTGCATTGACAAGCACCAACCTAATTCAGAGGAAAGAAGGAAAGCATACCAGGCACATATAACTTACGGCACCAATAACGAGTTTGGATTTGACTACCTAAGGGACAATATGGCTCGTGACCCGAAGGAACTGGTACAGCGTAAGCATCATTTTACCATGATCGATGAGGTGGACTCGGTGCTGATCGATGATGCCAGGACTCCGCTGATAATTTCAGGCCCCATCCCGAAGGGAGATGAGCATGAATTTTATGACTTGAAGCCACGAATAGCCAAGTTGGTCGATGCACAGAAAAAACTGGCGGCACAATACCTGCTGGAGGCTAAGAAGTTGATAGCTTCCGACGGTGAGAAGGATGGAGGACTGCCTTTATTCAGGGTGTACCGTGGTTTACCAAAACACAAACCGCTAATAAAATACCTCAGCGAGACAGGTATGCGCCAGATCCTGCAGAAAACAGAAAACTATTATCTTCAGGATAATCAAAAAATGATGCCTGAAGCCGATGAGCCGCTTTATTTCACCATTGATGAGAAAAACAACAATATTGAGTTAACAGAACGGGGTATTGATCTTATTACTGGGGAGGGTGAAGATCCAAAATTCTTTATTCTTCCAGACATTGGTGAAGAAATTGCTGCTTTGGAAAACGATGAAAGTCTTAAGGAAAAGGACCTTTTGATAAAAAAGGATAACCTTATCAGGGATTATTCCGAGAAAGCGCAACGGATTCATTCCACTAACCAATTACTCAAAGCCTATACTCTGTTTGAAAAAGACGTGGAGTACATTCTGGTAGATGGGAAGATTAAGATCGTGGATGAGCAAACTGGGCGGGTAATGGAAGGACGGCGTTATTCCGATGGATTACACCAGGCCATTGAGGCCAAAGAAAACGTAAAAGTTGAGGATGCCACGCAAACCTATGCCACCATTACTCTACAGAATTATTTCCGGATGTACCACAAGTTGGCCGGAATGACCGGTACCGCCGAAACCGAAGCCGGAGAGTTTTGGGAGATCTATAAGCTCGATGTAGTGGTGATACCTACCAATGAACCTGTAATTAGGGACGACCGCCATGATAAAGTATACAAAACTGTACGCGAGAAGTACAACGCTGTAGCCGCGGAGATTCATGAGCTTACCCGTGAGGGAAGGCCGGTACTGGTAGGTACCACTTCTGTTGAAATATCTGAGTTGCTTAGCAGAATGCTCAGCATGCGTAATATTGAACACCAGGTACTTAATGCCAAACAGCACCAGCGAGAAGCCGAAGTAGTAGCTAGTGCAGGTCATTCAGGTAATGTTACCATCGCTACTAACATGGCTGGGCGAGGTACTGATATAAAATTAGCAAAGGAATCCAGAGAGGCCGGTGGTCTGGCGATCATAGGAACAGAGCGCCACGAAAGTCGCCGGGTTGATCGTCAGTTAAGAGGAAGGTCCGGTAGGCAGGGAGACCCTGGAAGTTCACAGTTCTTTGTCTCGTTGGAGGACAATCTTATGCGTTTGTTCGGATCAGATAGGATCGCCAAGCTAATGGACCGCATGGGTTTAGAAGAAGGGGAGGTAATCCAGCACAGCATGATTTCTAAATCCATTGAACGTGCACAGAAGAAGGTAGAAGAAAATAATTTCGCTATAAGAAAACGGTTGCTGGAGTATGACGATGTGATGAATTCACAGCGTGAAGTGATCTATAGAAGGAGAAGAAACGCTCTTTTTGGCGACCGTTTGCAGCTCGATATCATGAATATGATTTATGATACCTGTGAGGATGTGGTGCTGAACACCAAAGATGCGGAGGACTATGACGGCTTCAAATTGAATGTCTTGGGGATACTGGCCCTTGACTATCAAATCAGTAAAGAAGATTTTCTCAAGATCGATTTTGCGGTGCTCTCGGAGCAACTATATGAAACTGCTTATGATCACTATCGGCAAAAGAATAATGCTATTAGTGAAAAGGCATATCCTATTTTTCAAAGCATTCAAAAAGAACGTGGTGCCACAGTGGACAATATTATGGTCCCTTTTACGGATAGGAAAAAGCAGATCGGAGTAGTCACCAACCTGGAGCAGAACCTAAATACCAATTGTAAGGAATTGATCATTTCCATGGAGAAAATGGTAATCCTGGCCTTTATCGACCAGGCTTGGAAAGAACATTTGCGTGAGATGGACGATCTGAAGCAATCTGTGCAAAACGCTGTTTATGAACAAAAGGATCCGTTACTTATTTATAAATTTGAGGCTTTTGAGCTGTTTAAAAGGTTTATTGCTAAAGTAAATGAAGACACAAATACATTTTTAATGCACGCCGATCTTCCGGTGCAGGAATCCAATGAAGTTCAGGAGGCTAGAGAGCCAAGAACCAGACAAAGATTGCAAGAGTCAAAAGCAGTTAGTGAATCTTTATTAAGTGGCCGCGGTCCGGATACCAGAAACAGGCCACCAGCAGAAAAAACTATGCCAGTGAAATCTACCAAGGTAGCCGGACGGAATCAAAGGGTTTCTGTACAATACGTAGATGGTAATGTAAAGAAAGACGTTAAGTTCAAAACCGTGGAAGACGATATAGTAAATAACAGATGTGTTCTTTTAGAGGATTGAAGGGTGAAATGAATTTGTTGAGATACTTTTGGATGGTTGTTTTTATAGGTATTGCGGGGTGCTCACTATTATCTCCTTCTACCTCTAACACTAGTTACAACGAAGACCTTTCCTCCCAAAGACCTCGGATAGTGGTCGATGATGCAGAGGAGGACCCAATAGAAGAAAAGATAGAGGATGTGACCCCCGGCCATGACCAAACGGTTGAAATTGATAACAAGTTAAGAGACATTACCAGCTATAATAGTACATCCAGAACCGCACCAGGGTTTACCATTCAAGTATATTCGGGTACCAGTCGTGAACAGGCTTCACAAGCTAAGGCGCAAGTATATAAGACCTTACCCAAATCCAGGCCGGAAACAAAATACGAGCAGCCTATATATAAAGTCCGGATAGGAGAATTTGGTGATAGACTAGAAGCCCAAAATGTCTATGCAGAGTTACTTAAAGTGTTTCCTGATGCCATCGTAATACCTTCCAAAATCAGGTTGAGATGACTGTTTTAAAAGAAACCATCAAAGAGCAGGCGGCTGAGCAGGCTGGTGAACTGGTTGGGTTTCGCAGACACCTTCACGCACACCCCGAGTTGTCATTCCAGGAAGTAAAAACGGCATCCTTTGTAGCTGAAAAACTGCGGTCCTACGGATTAGAGCCTATAAAGATGGCAGATACTGGGGTAGTTGCCTATGTCCATGGGCAAAATCCCGGGAAAAAGACCCTGGCATTACGGGCTGACATGGATGCCTTACCTATTGAAGAATCCAATGAGGTGCCCTATAAATCTACTAATCCAGGAGTGATGCATGCCTGCGGGCATGACGTCCATACTTCAAGTCTTTTGGGGACGGCAAATATACTCAACAAAGTAAAGGGCTCATTTGAAGGGACTGTTAAACTAATATTCCAACCCGGCGAGGAGAAGATCCCGGGAGGTGCGACTCTTATGATAAAAGATGGTGTGCTACAGAATCCTGAAGTGCATCAAATCATTGGACAACATGTAATGCCTTTGATAGATTCCGGTAAGGTTGGATTTAGGCAAGGGATATACATGGCCAGCTCCGATGAGATATACATCACTGTGAAGGGTAAAGGTGGCCATGGAGCGATGCCCAATCTGAATATTGACCCCGTTTTAATTGCCAGCCACCTGGTCGTGGCCTTGCAACAAGTGGTCAGCCGGAATGCAGATCCAACAATGCCATCGGTATTATCCTTTGGAAGAATAATGGCTGAAGGCGCTACCAATGTAATTCCGAATACAGTAAAATTGGAGGGTACCTTCCGTACTATGGACGAAAAATGGAGGGACCAGGCCAAACAATTGATCCGGAAAATTGCCAATGGCACAGCCGAGGCAATGGGTGGTAGCTGCGAGGTCAACATCTTACATGGTTACCCATACTTGGAAAATCACCCCGAGCTAACCAACCGGACTAAGATGCAGGCAGAAGCGTATCTTGGAAAGGAGAATGTCCTGGATGTAGACATTTGGATGGCCGCAGAGGACTTTGCATTTTATTCTCAAAAAGTAGATGCCTGTTTTTATAGACTGGGAGTTAGAAACGAAACAAAAGGTATATGCTCACCGGTGCATACCACCACATTTGATATTGATGAGGATGCGCTGGAGGTAGGATCGGGGTTGATGGCTTGGTTAGCCGTAAGCGAACTCAAGTTGAGCCGTTAGAAGTAAAATAGGGGTATTAGAAATGATGCCAGCAACCAAATAAGCAATGTCAATATACCTCCCACTTTAACAAAGTCCGTAAATTTAAAATTGCCGGCACCGTATATCAATAGATTAGTTTGATACCCAATAGGAGTTATGAATGAGGTACTTGCTGCAAAAAGGACGGTTAGCAGGAATGGTTTGGGGGCCATACCCATGTCCGTAGCCAAAGATATGGCCACTGGTACCAGCAGAATGGCGGTAGCTTGATTGGAGATTACACTGGTTAACAATACCGTGATTAGAAATAGAAATGAAATTGTCAGCTGAACGGGCCAGTCTTCGGTGAGATTGTAAATCAAATCCCCAACAATACGATCCAAGCCGGTATTATGAATGGCAATACCTAGCGGCAGAAGTCCTGCCAATAGAAAAATTATCTTCCATTCAACAAACTGATAAGCTTTTTGCAAACTCACATTTTTCGAAAGTAACATGAGAACGCAGCCTATCAAACTACTGGTTAGTATGGGTACCAGATCCAGCGCAGCCAATAGCACCACCAATACTACTACCAGAAAGGAAAAAATTATCTTCCGGCTATCAAATATTTGTCTGCTATGCTCATATAACACTCCAAGGTCCTGATGGTTATTTAGAAAGCCCAAATTATTTTTTTGTGTCTCTAAAAGTATGGTGTCACCTATTTCAGGCCTGTAGTTAGCCTGTTTACCTGAATATACTCCTCCCTTTTTCTTAACTGCCAGAGGTACGGCGTTGTATATCTCATTGAAAGCGATCCGCTTCATTTTACGGCCAACAATTTTTGAACTTGGCAGTACCATTACTTCTGCCAGTACCAGCTCTCCACTTTCCAGGTCACGGTCAATCTGGCTGAAGTCTTCAGGAAAAGTGAGCCCTTGCAAGGACTTGATATTGACGATATCATCCACACCTCCTTTGATAAGAATGGTATCATGTGCCAGCATTATTTCGTTACCTCGAGGTAACCATAGGGTTTTACCCTCCCTTATTACTTCAATTACCGTTACATCAGGATCGTTAAAAAAAGGTAGACTTCGCAGCGTTTTCCCAACTAAAGGAGAGGCCTCAGGCACCACAAATTCTGTCACAAAGTCTTTCAGTTGATAAGTGCTGGATAATGTAGAAGGTTTCCTTATGGGGATTAAAAAGCGCCCAATGGTCAGCATGAATATGAAAAACCCCAAAAAGAGCAACACCCCCAAGCCAGTGAATTCAAAGATCTTAAATTCTTCAATCCCACTTTGAGAGGCTAAACTGCTTACCAGTAAATTGGTAGAAGTACCTATCACTGTGGTAGCCCCACCCATCATGGCCGCAAATGAAAGTGTCATTAGCAGGCGATTTGAGCTTAAGTTTGTCACTCTTGAGATTCTTAGAAGTATGGGCATAAATACCACAACAATGGCAGTATTATTCATGAAAGCAGATAGGAAACCCACTAGCAGCATGACCATAGCTATTACCAGCCATTCATCATTTAGAAAAAACCGCTGTAGTTTTTTACCCAGATAATTGATTGCTCCAGAGTTGTCAAGGCCGGCCCCGATAATAAAAAGAGCCAAAATGGTAATGGTGGCTTCATTGGCAAAACCCGAAATTCCTTCCAGCGGAGTGACCAGGCCGGTGGAAATCAACACCGTCATTACCAATAGTGCGGTGGTGTCAATAGGGATCACTTCTGTTATAAAACAGAAGATCATTACAATGATTATGGCGATTACCGCCAGGGCAGGCAATTCCAACAGAAGGTAGGTTTAAGTGGTAACCGATTAATATACTTATTAATGCATACGAAACAAAAAAATTTCATGGCCATAAAAAATAGCAGTCCCTATTGCGGGAGTTTTTTAGATTCTTACCTGAAAAAATAGTGATTGACCGGTTTATCTATCCATAGCGGCATGGGGCATCGATTCGTCTTCGTCATCTTTGCTTACTTCTCCTGTTATGGCTCTGGTAACATTCAAAACGTGATTGGCAGCACGCTCCAGAAGTAAAAAAATTTCATTGTAAGTAATTCCACTTTTCAAAGAATACTCTTTTTTTTCAATACTTTTTAAATGAGCTTTCCTCATTTTATTGCGGAATTTGTTGATTTC